>CAZFJT010000238.1:378-5694 GCA_964519135.1 uncultured Syntrophales bacterium
ATGTATGATAATCCTCTCATACATAAGCATCAGGTCTTTTTTTCGCGATTATATTAAATGGCACGGAAGAATATACAAGTGCGGCAAACAGGGAAAAGTTCTCAGTCAAGAGAGGATCGGAGATTGAAACATGCGAGGAATCGCCGGCCTGAAGCGTTAAAATAAGAGTGTACGTGATGATCCGTTACAGATGCGCATAATAAAGGTGTATTGACAAACGGCCCGGTAAAGCCCAAATCAATCGTATACTCCAATGTAGGTGGGAAACAATGGGCAAGGAGAATAGATTCAATAATAAGACATCATTTTCACTGGCTTATGTATTGCTGGCCATTGTGGTTGTGATGTTCATTCAGCGCATGCTCGCTCCAACTGTGGAAAATGTTTCTTACAGTCAGTTCAAGGAGTACATTACATCCGGAAGGATTAATTCCGTAGTTGTTTCCACTAGATTTCTCAAAGGTTATGACAATGCTCAAGACCATCACAAAGAGCCGCTTTTTCCTGAGAAGGTCTATGTGACTCCAAGGGTTGATGACAGGAATCTGGTATCCTTTTTAGAAAAAAGCAATGTTGAAATAATCGCTGAAAACGAAAACACCTTCTTAATGACGATTCTGTCCTGGATCCTACCGGCCGTGATCTTTGTGGGCATTTGGTTGTGGGCGATGAAGAGGATGGGGCAGGGCGCGGGCATCATGACTTTGGGAAAGAATAAGGCAAAAATCGTAGCCCAAACTGATGTGGGAATAACTTTCGATGATGTGGCCGGCCAGGATGAGGCAAAACAAGAAATCAAAGAAATATTGGAGTTCTTAAAGAATCCTGATAGGTTTACTGCGTTGGGCGCCAAGATACCCAAGGGTGTGCTTTTGGTTGGCCCCCCTGGAACCGGCAAGACCCTTTTGGCAAAGGCAGTGGCTGGAGAGGCTGGAGTCCCGTTCTTTTCCATCAGTGGGTCGGACTTTATAGAGATGTTTGTGGGCCTAGGAGCGGCAAGGGTTAGGGATCTGTTTGAGCAGGCCCAATCCAAGGCGCCGTGCCTGGTATTTATTGACGAGCTGGATGCGTTGGGTAAGGCCAGGGGCGCTGGCAATTTAAGCGGTCATGATGAAAGGGAGCAAACACTCAATCAATTACTGGTTGAAATGGATGGATTCGCTCCAAACCAAGGAGTAGTAATAATAGCAGCCACAAACAGACCGGAGATTCTCGATCCCGCTCTATTGAGACCAGGAAGGTTCGATAGACAGATTTTAGTGGATAGGCCCGATCTTCAAGGCAGGATAGAGATACTCAAGGTTCATACAAGGGACGTGAAACTGAGCGAAGATGTGGATCTGGAAACCCTGGCCAGGCGCACTCCAGGATTCACAGGCGCCGACTTGGCCAACCTGGTGAATGAGGCGGCTCTGCTTTCAGCAAGAAAGGATCTTACTCTTGTTGGGGCCAAGGAAATGGAAGAAGCCATAGACAGGATAGTAGCCGGCCTTGAGAAGAGGACTCGAGTTTTAAACGAATTGGAAAAAAGAACCGTGGCTTACCACGAAACAGGCCACGCTCTGGTGGCGGCCTATAGGCCAACTGCAGAGAAGGTCCATAAGATAACTATTGTGCCCAGGGGCATAGGGGCCCTTGGATTCACCCTCCAACTGCCCACTGAAGACAGGTATTTGATGTCAAAGTTGGAGCTTCTGGAAAAGATAGACGTATTGCTTGGGGGTAGGGCGGCTGAAGAGGTGGTGTTCAAAGAAATAACAACAGGCGCGCAGAACGATATACAAAGGGCCACTGAGATTGCAAGAAGCATGGTCACACTATATGGTATGAATGAAAAATTGGGTCATGTGGCGTACAAACAAACGCCCAATCCGTTTATTCAATCCCATGGTGTATTCAATCAGTCAGAGATAAGTGAAGAGACGGCAATGTTGATTGACAATGAAGTCAGGGTGTTGATTGAGTCCAGAATGGCCGAAGTGTTGACCCTATTGAGAAAAAAGGAACCAACACTCCATAAGGTTGCGGCCAGGCTGCTGGAGAAGGAGACCATCGAGTCCCAGGAGTTCGAGGAGCTGATAGCTGAGGATTCTGATAATCAGGCCCTGGCCCGGAATTGATTCAATATAAGGTCCATATTTTGAAGAATAAGCCGAATAAAGATTAATGATGGCTAAAATAAAAGGCTTGATTCTGGCCGCAGGACTATCCACTAGATTCAAAAGGTCCAAGATCAGCGCCTGTTTATCAGGTAGGCGTGTAATTGATCATGTATTAACAGCCGCTATAGATTCAAAACTCAATAGGATAAAACTGATTGTAAGTGAAAAATCTTTTCCTGGAAGCCATAAAGGACTGATCCAGAATTCCGACCGGGTGAAAATCCTCATCAATCAGGATCCTTCACAAGGGATGTCCTATTCCCTAAAATTGGGATTAAGGGAGGTTTGCGGATCGGCTGACGGAATTATGATAATACTTGGTGACCAACCCCTAATTACCAAGGACGTAATAAATATATTGATCGAATCATTTATGGATGATCCCGGTATGATCGTCAGACCCACGATACAAACAAGGCCCACAACTCCGGTGATCTTTCCAATGGATCTCTATGATGAGTTGATGCAAATCACTGGCGACATAGGGGCAAGAAATGTTGTTGATAGGCATATTAAAAAGGTGTCATCAATAGAGATGGCCGATTTTTATAATGACATGGATATAGACACTGAAGATGATTTGGCTCGATTAGAGCGCTTATTGTCCAATGATAACAGATCACCGGAATCCCTTCAGGCGCCAGGAAATAAGTCATGAAGATCAGGCTCGCCAGAAGAGGCGGCTTCTGTATGGGCGTGCGCAGGGCTGTGGATATGGCCCTGGACCTGCAAAGGTCGTCCGCGGAAAGACCAATAGTTACATACGGCCCTTTGATTCATAATCCCCAGACCCTTAAGATATTAAAAGCCAGAGGTATCGGACAGGTAGACAGTGTCGAGGAGATCGAGCGCGGCACTGTAATCATCCGGGCCCATGGGATATCGCCCCAGGAAAAACAGGAACTTCAGGCAAAGGGCGTTGGTATAATAGACGCGACTTGCCCAAGAGTCTCCAGTGTTCAAGCCATTATAAAAAATCACGCCCAAAAAGGCCGCTATTGCTTGATTGTGGGAGATGAGGACCACCCGGAAGTTAAAGGATTGGTGGGATTCGCCTATGGACGAGCTGCAGTGATAAGTTCAGCCAATCGAGAACTTATTGAAAAGATCACTCCAAAAGATGTTGAGCTTTGTGTTGTCGCGCAAACAACCCAGGAAGTGGAAGTGTACCAGAATGTGGTGGATATTCTTTCTCAAGCCAGGGATAAGGTGCGAGTATTCAATACTATTTGTGATTCCACGAGAAAGCGGCAGGCAGAAGTCAGAAGAATGGCCGATCATTCCGAGCTCATAGTGGTGGTTGGAGGAAAAGGGTCTGGAAACACGCGGAGGTTGGCCCAGGTTGCAGAGTCCCGTGGCGCGAAAGCCCTACATGTTGAGAGTGAGCTGGAGTTGGACCCGGATTCAATAGAAAGCTTCAAAACAGTAGGGGTGACCGCAGGCGCAAGCACTCCCAACTGGCAAATAAGAAGGGTCACTGACAAACTCAGAAATATAGGCGCTGGCAAAAGAGGCGGATTACTGACCACATTGAGAAGAGCGCTGGATATTTCCGTTATGACTTATGTTTGGGCCGCCATGGGAGGAGGCGGATTGACCGGGGCTTGCCTGATCATGCAAAACAGGCCGATAACCACGCCGGTAATTGCCATGACCATGTTATTCGTATTTTCAATGCATCTGCTGAACAGAGTCCAGGACAGATCAGGCGCCACTCGGTTTAATACTCCAGAAATTGCGGAATTTTACTCAAACCATAGAACAACGCTGGTAATTCTGGGTTTGTTGTCCAGTGTCGGGTCACTGATTTTGGCGTACAGCCTAAGCTTGAACACATTCCTTATGATAGTCTTTATGACCATACTTGCCCGAATATACGCGACTTTGCTCGTTTCAAAGGAACCGACAGCCTTCTCTGGAAGGAGATCTCTAAGGGACATTCCAGGTTCCAAAACTCCTTTGGTGGCTATTGGTTGGGGGCTGGCCACAGCAGCCCTTCCAGTGATCCACACCCCTGACCGGATGTCAATCCTGTCGCTGTTTTTCGCCTTTGTGTTCGCCTCCAGCCTGGTGTTCTGGCGAACGGAATTCTCTGATCTTCTCGATATCCAAGGGGATAGAATAGTCGGTCGCGAAACCATTCCCATATTAATAGGGGTGGACAGAACCAGGAAGCTCCTGAAATATTTTTTATTGTTTCTGGCCGGTATCCCATTGTTAGCCATGATTGTGTCCGCATTCCCTTTTAGCGGTTTAGGATTGCTGTTTAGTGTAGGGGCTTATGCGATTTTATACAGGGTATATTCCATGAGCCACCTTGTGGACAGGCTGTTCTTTGAGGGAATAGCAGATGGAGTTCTCATTATTTTGGGCGCGTCCACAATCGCGCTATCTTGGTTTTTCCCAGTCTAAAAAGAGATTCCTTGATTCCGGCAAAGCAGCCTGATAAAATAACATTGCGGGATTTTTAGCAGAACTCAACAGAATTCACATCAACGTCACGTCCAACCTCGGAGATATATCATGCCAGGCTCGTCTGAATTTGCCAAGACCCAGCGCATACTCATAGTCGAAGACGAAGTCATGCTCGCCAAAGATTTAGATAGGTCTTTGAGGAACCTTGGCTATGAAGTCCTTGGAAGGGTTTCTTCAGCGGAGGAAGCCATCCGATTGGCGCAGGGTTCACAGCCCGACCTGATCCTGATGGACGTGAAATTGAACGGAGACAAAGATGGGATAGAGGCGGCCGAGATAATCAGGACACGGTTTGATATTCCAGTTGTCTATTTGACCGGCTTCTCAGAAAAGGACGTCCTGGACAGAGCCAAGCGGACGGAGCCGTATGGTTATCTCAGCAAACCCGTGGGACTAATGGAATTGAGAAGCACTGTCGAGACGGCCCTCTATAAGCATCAAGCTGATAAAAGGGTTCAGGAGAGTGAGCAGCGCTATCGAAATATTGTGGAAACCGCAAACGAAGGAATCTGGATAATCGATGTTGACGGTATTACGACTTTTGCCAACAAACAAATGGCGGAAATGCTCGGGACGACTACGGCTGAAATGCTGGGCAAGGCTTTTCTCGAATACATCGATGAGGATGATATTTCCCGTGCTCGCAATAACCTTGAAAAACGTAGCAAAGGTATAGCTG
>CAZFJT010000239.1:0-5663 GCA_964519135.1 uncultured Syntrophales bacterium
CCACATGGGTCACTTAGGGGCTGGAATCGGCCAGGCCCTTGGCGCTAAGGTGGCCAGACCTGATAAACAGGTCATATGTATCATTGGGGACGGGGCAATGGGCTTTAATCCCCAAGAGATAGAAACAGCGGTAAGAAACGGCCTTTCAATAGTATTTATTGTGTGCTGTGACAAGCAATGGGGCATGGTTAAAATGACTCAGTGCTTTACATTCAAACCTCTAAAGACCATGATAAAAAAGACCTTGCCCCCTGAAGAGACCATAAACACCGAACTCAATGAAATAGAATTCGATAAATTGGCCAATTCCATGGGAGCAATAGGGAAAAGGGTTTCCGCTCCTGATGAATTCAAAACAGCTTTAAAAGAATGTCTCGCGTCCAATGAATGTTCGGTAATCCATATTGACGTGGATACAACCAAACATATGTGGGCGCCTGGCCTCTTGCATTTCAAAGACATGCACCAGGAACCAAAGGGGAAATAAAATGGACGCCGCGGCCATAGACCAAATAAGCCTGAATTTTAATCCCAATAGTCTCTTTGCCCTAAACGCCGTGATAGGGCTTATGATGTTCGGTATGGCTCTGGACATAAAACTCGAGGACTTTAAGAGAATATTTAAATCTCCTAAAGCGCCCGCGATTGGTCTGGTCGCGCAATTCATACTCTTACCGGCCTTTACTTTTGGTTTAACGGTTCTGATACGCCCATTAATTCCCACACCCTCCATGGCCCTTGGCATGATATTAATCGCAGCGTGTCCTGGGGGTAATCTCTCCAATATCATTACCTATTTGGCAAAGGGGAACACTGCCGTCTCAGTGAGTATGACGGCTGTATCCAGCGCGGCCGCAATTTTCATGACCCCTTTGAACCTCTCTATTTGGGGATCTTTAAACAGCTCCACAGAGCCAATATTAAGGCAAGTTCATTTGGATCCCTATCAGGTATTCACAATAATCTTCGTGATATTGGGTGTTCCATTGGCCCTTGGCATATTTGTGTCCAGAACATGGCCAAATTTCGTGGAAAAGATAAGAAAGCCTTTCAAGATATTCTCGGTCATTGTGTTTTGCGCTGTTGTAGCAGCCGCGTTGGGCGCAAATTGGAGCAATTTTGTACAGGCAATAGGTCTTGTGATGTTGGTGGTTTTCCTCCATAACGCGTCGGCCCTTTTGCTGGGTTATGGTTCTTCCAGGGCGTTGAAATTACCGAGAAGGGATGTGCGAGCAGTATCCATCGAAGTGGGCATCCAGAATTCCGCTTTGGGGCTTACACTTGTATTCAATTTCTTTGACGGCCTTGGGGGAATGGCTATTATTGCCGGATGGTGGGGTGTGTGGCATATAATAGCCGGACTCACAGTGGCTTTTTTCTGGTCCAGAATAAAATTACCTGAAAATGAGGGCGCTTGATGGCTGATAAAGAAATAAATTCACCGTACAGATCGGCTCTTATTACCGGCGCCTGCGGATACGTGGGAAGCCTGCTGGTTAAGGAGTTGGCAAAGGACAAACAGGGACTGGAAAAGGTAGTGGCCACAGACATTAGAGAACCTGTTCCAGAAGACAGAACGGAAAATATAGAATTCGTAAAAGCTGATGTTCGGGATCCAAAACTAGCGGATTTGATGAAAGATCATAACGTGGATTTGGTTATTCATCTTGCGGCTTTGGTTACTCCAGGTAAAAAATCCAACAGGGAACTGGAATATTCAGTGGATGTGCTTGGCACAAAGAATGTTTTGGAATGTTGTGTAAAGGCTGATGTGCAAAAACTCATACTCACGAGCAGCGGCGCGGCCTATGGATACTACGCGGATAATTCGGAATGGCTGGATGAAAATGATCCAATAAGGGGAAATCCTGAATTCGCATATTCTGATCATAAGAGGCAAATTGAAGAAATGTTGACTGATTACAGGTATAAACACCCGGCTTTAGGTCAACTTATCCTCAGACCAGGGACCATCTTTGGCAAAACAACCAAAAATCAGATCACAAACCTATTTGAAGGCAAATTTGTAATGGGATTGAGCGGGTCGGCCACTCCGTTTGTCCTTATATGGGATATGGATGTTGTGGGCGCGATACTTAAAGGTATTAGGGAGTCATCAACAGGAATTTATAATATGGCTGGAGATGGTTATTTAACCATGAGGGAAATGGCCCAGATAATGAACAAGCCTTACGTATCGGTTCCAGTGGGACTTGTGAAAGCAGGGCTTTGGATCATGAAGAAATTGGGGGTCACCCAATACGGTCCTGAACAGGTTAATTTTCTCAGGTACAGGCCGGTGCTTAGTAATCGCAGGCTCAAAGAGGAATTCGGGTACATTCCGGAAAAGACCACAAAGGAAGTATTCGAATACTACTTAAGTCACAGGAATTGATCAAAATAATTCCGATAATAGCTTTAAAAAGTAAAATGGTAATTATTCCATGTCAATAAAACGTGATTTCAAGGACAAAACCATTGTAATAACAGGCGCTGCAGGAGGCTTTGGACAAGCTTTCTCAAGGCGTTTTGGAAAGCAAGGCGCTCGAATCGGACTCCTGGATTTGAACAGGGAAAGCTTGAACACTTGTGCGGACCAATTGGAGGGAGAAGGTATTGAGAGTATAGCGCAACCTTGCGATGTGACCGACTATGATCAATGCCGTGACGCGATGAATGCCGTCAAAGACCACTTCGGCTCAATTGACGTCCTTATAAATAATGCAGGCGTAACCCACAGAAGCGCATTTGTAAATACTGATCCTCAAGTTTACCGCAGGGTAATGGACGTGAATCTCTTTGGCTCAATCAACTGCGCGAAGGCCTGCGCAAATGACCTTATTGAAGCCAAAGGCATGATAATAGTTATAAGTTCTTTGGCCGGATTCCTTCCTTTGTACGGTAGAACAGGATATTCCGCGAGCAAACACGCGCTGCACGGTTTCTTTGATTCTCTGAGAACAGAGTTGAAATCAAAAGGGGTTTCAGTGCTTATTGCCTGTCCTGGATTTGCGGACACAAACCTGAGCAAGACGGCCTTGGATGGAAACGGAACCATCACAAGCCATCCAAGGTCCACTGTGGGCAAAGTGTCCACAACAGATCAAGTGGCTGATGAGGTTTTCAAAGCAGCCACAAAGAATAAACGTTTACTGGTGATGAGTTCGGCAGGTAAGACCGGCAGAATCATGATAAAATTCTGGCCTGCCCTTTACGATTATTTAATGATTCGCTCATTGAAATCCGAATTAGTCGGTAGGGATTGATAGGATTTCAATCAAGAAGAATGTTTTCATAACCACGGTCCGGGCGAAACCCGCCTGGATCTTTCTTATTCTTATATGGAGGAGATTATGGCAAAGATGACGCCATCAGAGGCCCTTGTGGAAACCCTAGTGGCTGAAGGGGTCAGTACTGTTTTCGGTATAGTTGGAAGCGCTTACATGGACGCGTTGGACCTTTTTCCAGCAGCGGGAATCAGATTCGTTTCAGTGGCCCATGAGCAGGCCGCGGCCCACGCGGCTGACGGACTTGCCCGAATAACCGGCGCTCCTCAGGCTTGTATAGCCCAAAATGGACCTGGAGCGGCAAACTTTATCTCAGCAATAACAGCCGCTTATTGGGCGCATTCCCCTGTTGTGGCCATAACCCCGGAGACAGGCAGCGCAGGCATTGGAGTAGGAGGGTTTCAGGAGTTGGATCAGATGCCTTGGTTCCAAGCCTGCGTAAAGTATCAGGTCCGTGTGAACAGGCCAGACAGAATGGCCGAGCTTGCGAGCAGGTGTTTTTACATTGCCAAAAATCAACATGGCCCCACACAATTGAATATTCCCAGGGATTATTTTTATGGGGAATTGGACTGCAACATAAAAGGTTCACCAAAAGTTTCAGCTGGCGCGGGACCTGACAATGAAATAACCAGAGCCGCGGAGATACTTGCCCGCGCCGAACGGCCGGTGATTCTTTCCGGAGGTGGTGTTTCAGACTCAAACGGGATTCCTGAAACAAAGGCCCTTGCTGAGTATCTTACAGCTCCTGTTGTAAACACTTACTTGCACAATGATTCGTTTCCTTCAAACCATGAACTGAGTGTGGGACCAATAGGTTACTGTGGCTCAAAGGCCGCGATGAGAACAATCGCCAAGGCTGATGTTGTGCTGGCCCTTGGAACCAGGCTCGGTCCTTTTGGCACATTACCTCAATACGACATAGACTATTGGCCAAAAGACGCGAAAATAATACAAGTTGATGTGGATTATAAACAGCTCGGTATGAGCAAACCAATAGATGTTGGTATCGCGGCGGACGCGAAGGAATTTGCAACAGCGCTTTTGGAAAGGCTAAAATCAACCCAACCTTCCAGGAACAAAGATGAGAACCGGCTGAAAGAAATCGTGGAAGAAAAGAAAATATGGACCGATGAATTGAATCAATGGGCTGACCAGCCTTCAAAACTCATGCATCCAAGAAAATTCCTACAAGAGCTTTCCGCGGCAATTCCAGAATCCGCAATTGTAACCACTGACGTGGGTAATACATGCTCAATGTGCAATAGCTACTTTGGCGGACAAGGGGAAAGGCAATTTCTCGCGCCAATGAGCTGGGGGAATTGCGGCATTGCTTATGGAGTGGCCATGGGCGCAAAAATAGGCGCGCCTGAAAAGAAAGTATTTGCATTACAAGGGGACGGCGCATGGGGCATAAGTGGCCTAAGTGAAGTGATGACCGCTGTTCGCGAAGATATTCCCATAATTGCCGTGGTTTTTAACAACAATCAATGGGGAGCTGAAAAGAAGAATCAGATCGATTATTATGACAATAGATTTGTTGGAGCAAATTTGGCTAATCCTGATTTTGCCCAAATAGCCAAAGATATGGGCGCCGAGGGCTACAGGGTAGAGGACCCGTCACAGGTAAAGGATGTGGTTGAAACAGCAATGAAGTCAAATAAACCGGTTGTGATAAACGCTATTATAGACGGTTCAGCAGAGGTTTTAGCAGAGCCGTTTAGAAGAGACGCGTTGAAGCAGCCAGTGAGATATTTGGATAAGTATAAACATCTCAATGCAAAGTAAATACAAAGTGATTCAGAGTAGTTGACAAAAAAATATAGCGCCCTGTTATGCGTAGAGTGTAAAATGAGAATCTGTTTCAACATCCGCTATTACACCCTGCAAGATGCGCCAGGCCAATCTTGGCGCACCGAGAAACTATATATAAGCATGGGCGCTATTTGATTCTTCTTCTGAATTCAAAAATTTATAGTATTACCCGGCTATTGACTTTCAATATTTGCGCCAATGTTCGTTTCAGTTAAAAAGCGCTTCCAAAGCTGGAATCCAGGCTCTCTTGGCGCGCCCGCGTCTATCCACCATTGGGTAAATTTCTTGTAAACACTTAAAAATTCGATAAAATTACCGTCAGGGTTAATTGTTTCCTTCCAATGGGGGTACAAAGTCTCATTGGCCAACTTGAATTCTTCTTCCCCATATCCAGGATTAAGCTGCAGAAAAGCCTTATATCGGTTTTCCACACTCATTTCCTCGTCACGTTCTTCCGCGTCTTCAGGTTCTTCTGTTTCAGTGGTAGTCTCAGGAACTTCGGGCGTTTGCTCCACAGGCTGAATGAGCGCAGTTCCCTGCTGTTCCTCAGGTTGATCAATA
>CAZFJT010000240.1:0-1443 GCA_964519135.1 uncultured Syntrophales bacterium
GTTTTCAGCCTATGGGTAGTACCATTTGTGGTAAAAACCCGGATAGGTAATCCATGCGAATAAAAATACCGTAATAAGCGCCGCCGCTAATCTCTTTTTAAAATACTCCATTTATAGACCTCCAACCGACATTAAAGTCGGTATAATGCCTATATTTTACAACGAGCTGCGGTAATTTGTCAATGTGATATAGAAAGAATAACTGGAATGTGATTTATTTTTTTATGCCAAGGCGTCGCAATATCCCTTTTTTCATTGGATTGACCTCAGTAGCGACCACTTCGTCCCGCATTGCCTCAAGGGCGTGGAGCAATTCCTGCGCGTCGCTAAACCGGTCATCAGGTGATTTTTCCGTCATCTTCTTTATCAGCCTGAAGAATGTGTCGGGAACAGGGGGATCTACCCCTTTCATTGGTGGCAAATCGTCATGAACGTGTTTCTGAAAGATAACATACGCGGACTCGCCGGTAAAAGGCGGGGATCCTGTTAATAAATGATAAAGCGTAATTCCAAAGGAATAAATATCTGATCTTATATCCAGATTCTGGGAGCCCTTTGCCTGTTCAGGGGAAAAATATAAAGGGGTTCCACAGGCTATGCCGGTTTGGGTTATGGCTGAATCCTGGGCGTCATAGCTCTTAGCCAAGCCAAGGTCCGCTAATTTTGCCTCCCCTTTTTCGGTAAATAGTATATTCGCAGGCTTGATATCCCTGTGCAGGATATTATGCTCTTCAGCCAATGTTAGGGCTTGGGCGATCTGAATTGCTATATCCAGGGTTCTGCGAATACTCAATCTGCCCTCCCGGGCTAATGCGGTCGCAGCGCTGCCTCCGGTCAGATATGGCATTATCAGGTAATGGAAACCGTTTTCAAACCCCACATTCATCACTCCGACTATATTTGGATGCTGTAGCTTTGCTGTGGATCTGGCCTCCCTTATGAATCGCTTAATAAATACAGGGTCCTTTTCAGCAAGATGAGCGTGTAATATCTTTACAGCCACAGGTATATCCAAGGCCACGTGATGTCCCTTGAAAACACCTCCCATGCCTCCGCCGCCCAACTTATAGAGTATTCTGCAACCCCCGATACTCTCTCCGACTATCTTACGTGTGATGCCATCAGGTTTTGTATCAGCATGGGGAACATTTAAGAACAAACCGCATCTTCTGCATTTTCCCGTACGACCACTATGGGACCTGGGAACAAGGTGGGTCTCACCGCATACGCAGGCAAAGCGGATCATTTCGTCCGTTAATTCCAGTTGATCAGGCCTCTCTTCACCATCATCGGACTCAGGATGCTCGTTTTGTTCCAGTAATACGGTATCCCCTCCCAACCCTTCTTCTTCTATTTGGCGTTCAATATCCTTTAAGGCCTTTTCTTCACCACTGTCAAATGCAACTGTGTTCTCATCGGTTGAGTCTATGAACTGGGTAAATT
>CAZFJT010000240.1:1453-5644 GCA_964519135.1 uncultured Syntrophales bacterium
GCCAGAATAGCCGGATCATGAACAACCTTGTCAATGAATTCCCTCAGGGTAACCTCTCCGCCTGGTAAAAATGACTCATACTTGACTTTCACATTATATAATTGTTCCTCTTCGTCCCTGTCTTCAACATGGGTAACTTTGGATATTACCCATACCGACTCGTACCTCTCGCCTGCGGGCAGCAGTATCTGAAGAATCAGGGCCTCTCCAATATCAACGCTATTTGCGATTGTTATTCCTGACCAGTCCGAAGATACGGCAAAACTCATACCCGCAAGCCAACTCTTGTTGTCCCTTGAGTATTTGATCTCAGTACGCAAAGGTATGGACGGCTCCAACTCCAGGAACTGAGATTCAGTAACCACAGGGGCGGGCTCAGGTTCAGCCTCTTCCTCTTTCAATAAAGGCGCAGGCATACTCTCCATAAGTCCCGCGGCCGCCAAATCCGCAAAGAGCTTATCATAGTCGCCCATGTACTCCCTGTAATCAGGAGGTATTTGGTCAAGGATCTCATAAGCCTGACTTGCCGCTCCATTTTCTATGTACGTGGCTACCACATCTTCCATGATCTCGGCCTTTTCCTTGGGCGCAAGACCCTTGTCTGTAAGCACGTGGTTAAGAGCTTCTTTCGCGTCTTCAAATTCATTGAGATTGATCAAGCAAGCCACTATGTGCCTGACCAGTTTGGTTCTTAGAGGCGGGGATGCTTGGAACGCCTTATAAAACTCCTCCAAAGCTTCGTCAAAAAGATTCATGCCCATATAGGCAAGGCCAAGATCCATTGCGACTCTTGGCGGTAAATCATCAGGATTGATTTCAACGGTCTGGGAAGCCTCTACATCCATTGTCCTAAGGGCGAACTGGAGCTGGACCATTTTCGCCTGGGCTTTACGGTCCTCAGGCGCCACATCCAGTATGGTCTGAACAGCCTCAAGCGCGTGGTCGTACAATCCCTGAGACTCGTACAACTCAGCTTCCTGCCACAGGCGGGTGGCTTCGTCTTTTACTGCCTGGGAGTCGCTCATTGATACTTCCACAAAGAAATCGGTAAGACTCTTGTTAATATGCGCCGACTTACCTTTTAGTCGCACCATGCCGGCAGGTTATATTATCACAATTCCAAGCCCAAAGGAATACTAGTAACATAATACATGGCGCATAGTCACGAATCTAATTAATTTGTTCTAATCTCGTTCAAAAAATTTCAAATGGTAGCTATATTATTCAGCGCTGTTATTCAACTATAAACCCCTCAGGAAGATCTTGTTTTGACTTTTCTTCCTTTCCGGGAGTCTTATTGTCCTTATGGCGCCTGCTCACCCCTTCAAATGTCTCTTCGCCAAGTTTATCATGCCTATTGTCCTTGGCCTTAAACACCAGACCCAGCTGTTGCGCCTTCTCCACATACGAACCTTCATTTAACCTGACCTCGCCCATTATATTAACTCTTATTGCCGCGTCTCCTAAGACCGGACATTTATTCTCGCACCAGCCGCAGCCTGTGCACCTATTCTCAATGACAAAAGGCGCCGAGTTTTTCAAACCTTTCACAGGCTGAAACGACAAGGCGTTATAAGGACAGACCTCGTCGCACACAAGACATTTGCGATCCTGTTCCCATACCAGACAGTTTTGCCTTACAATCCAGGCTGAACCCATCTTTACACTCTGCTTCTCATGTATGGGCAAATGACGTATTGCCCCGGTTGGGCATACTTTTCCACACTCATTGCAATTTACTGCGCATGGCCCAAGCCGCGGCAAAAGAACCGGACTAAAAATACCCTCCAGCCCGGCTTTAAACCAAATCGGCTGCAACGTATTAGTAGGGCACGCTTTCATGCACGCGCCGCACCTTACACATAATTTGAGAAAATCCCTTTCTGTACGGCTGCCAGGAGGTCTTATCAAGTTTCCTGACCTCAACACTGTCCCTCCGGGCAGACCTTTCGGCCTGTGAATATCATTGCTTATCACGCCAGCGGACACGACACCGGTGGCAAATGAATACAGAAGCGCCCTCCTTCCGGGCATAATATCTTGATCCGGAATTCTCGACGAGCCCTGAACACGCGAGAATGAAATTGCTGAAACAGGGCAGATATCTTTACATTTCAAGCATACTATACATTCCTGGTTGAGGGTATTCGACGGATCTTCCGTAATGGCCGACGTGGGACACTGGGCAACACATTGACCGCAGTTCACGCACTCATCGCTGACTTGTCTTCTTAGTATGGGTCTTTTAGAACACCAGGCCAGAAGAGCGCCTGCAGGACATAGATTTCTGCACCAATATCGTGGAGCGACCATCACCAATATAAAAGAGGCCGTAAAAAAAGCAAATATAAAAAGGCCGGTGGAAAAAACCCTCTGGGGAGGTTGAATATACAGTACACTGGAATCCCCCATGGCCCTGAACATCTCTCCCACCCAGATGATGGAGGTGTCCAGCCCGCTCAAGGCCAAAGGATACAGCAACAAGCCCCAAATTCGTGTGGCCCAAGACAGGGGTGATCCCAAATGAACAAGGGAAACTCCCAATAGACCTGCTACGACTATAATGACAAAAAAGTAGTGCTTCCAGTTTCTCTTGTTCTGATTGGCCTCAGCCGCGTTGGTCTTTGATCGATTCTTTTTTTCCCTTTTCACTACCGCGTCAAATATGTCAAGTGTTGTACCCATTGGGCAAACATGCCCGCAAAAGACCCTGCCAATGGCCAGGGTGATTAACACTACCACCAACGAGGGCCACAATGCTGGGGCCAGATCCCATGAGGCCAAGACAGTTCCCAGACCTATTATGGGATCCAAGCGAAGGTAGAAATCAACCAGACCAGCGTCAGGAGTCAGGGTTCCCGCGAGGAGCAATAGACCAATAAACCCTGATAGTGTTATTGTCTGAAATATCCTCTGTGATCTCATCAGACCTTGATTTCTCTAATATTCAGTTTATCAAGGTCCATTCTGCCTAAACCCCGTTCCGCGGCTTTGCGTATATGCCGAACCTGATTGGGTTTAAATTTCCTGCCGTACCAAGTCCCTAAGGACACCATTTGAGCGTCCGCCGCGACCATGTCAGTGGAAGCTATAACAAGATCAAGCTTCATGACTTTACCTGGGCCACTGGGCCCTCCAGTGGTGAGTATGCGTGTGCCGTCAATCACCACGAGATGAGGTTTCAAAACACTTACCATATCCACCACAGCGTCGTGTAGATTATACCTTGAATGGAATGAACCTCTGTCGTAAATCCAACCCATCATACCCTTCATGGAAAGACTCACTCCAGCGGATCCGTGGGATTTACCAACCGGTGTTGATATCATAACGTCCGCGTCCAGAACATCTGAAATCGCCCTCATTGACTTGAATTGCTCACCATTGGGAACTTCGACTTCTCTGAAAAGCCTGCTGATCTGGACAGTGTTTACAACAGTATTCGGTATTGACCGACAAGCCTCGGGAATCTTGGATAGCCGCATACAGTCTTCAGGTGAATGGAGCACATAATCCAGCACACTTATTTTCGATGCGCCAGCTTCATGGCACATCCTGGCCACTTCAGCCACCACATGGGGATTTGTGTTTGACGCCTGGTTCGGCCCTCTGGCGAAACTCATGTTCGGCTTGATTGCTACCTTGGCGCCGGGCTTGACGAACCTGGAAATGCCGCCAAGCGCATCCACAGCGGCGCGTGTGTTTTTACTGGGATCATTGCCCCTGGCTATAATCAGATCCGGCGCGGACGCATGTATATTCGACGGCGCAATTATTCCCGCGCCTGCGGTTGTCATCAAAGCTGTGGAAGTGATCAGGCTTCCCTTTACGAATTCCCTGCGATCTATCATTTTTGACATATTAAAACTCCGATCAATATTAATTTTTGACCCGCCCAGCATATTTAAATACCTGACAAGGGAAATGTCAACTTGTGGGAAATTGGGCCTTGGGGGTCAGCGTCAGGCGACACAACTTTATGCCGCCTGAGCGAAGTATGGATGCAGGTTAAGACTACAGAGGAAATGAGAGGCAAGGGAAACTCTCAACACGAAAATTTGAAATAGCGACAATGGGATTGCAATAATCACTCAGTTGTTGGCTGCAGGGAGGAGAGGGGACAGAATCTGGGAAAAGAAGTAGCGTGAGCCTAACCGGGCGGCGGGAGTCCGATGAGCGAAGTTTGCTGAG
>CAZFJT010000241.1:0-2003 GCA_964519135.1 uncultured Syntrophales bacterium
GGTAATTGGCGGGCCGGCCGTGGGTCTGGCCCCTGAACAGATGCTCAGAAGGATGAACGCGGATTTTGTGGTGGTGTCCGATGGGGAACAGGCTTTTGTCTGCCTTTTGGACTGTCTACAAAAAGGCGGGGGGTTTGAAAATATCCCAGGAGTGGGCTGTTTAGATAATGTTAACAAATTTCATTTGACTCCACCGGTTCATGGGGACTTCAGCAAAACCATCCCAAATGTTGGTCGTTGGATAGACATGGCGCCATATCAGAAGCTTGGGGCAAGCTATAATATCCAAAGCCGCAGAGGCTGTAATCAGAGCTGTATATACTGCTCTTACAATCAGAATTTGGAAGGTAATAAGCTCCGCTACAGGGACCCTGTGGAGGTTGTTGATGAGATCGAAGAGGCCCTTTTTAACTACAATCCCCATACATTCGAATTCGTTGATTCTGTTTTCAATGACCCTGAACCCCATGCCCGCGAAATATTGGAAGAGATCATTAGAAGACCTTGGAAGGCCAATTTCACCGCAATGGGCGTCAGTCCCAAAAATCTTGATGGAGAATTTCTCAGTTTGATGTGGAGGGCCGGCTTTAGGTCATTCATGATTACTCCTGAGACAGCCTCTGAAAAAATGATACGCAATTATCGTAAAGGTTTTTCCATTGATGACGTGCAAAGGGCGGCCGAGTGTATAAATCGCACGGACTTTGACGCGTGGTGGTTTTTCATGCTTGGAGGACCTGGGGAAACAAATGAGACTGTGGCCCAGTCTTTGAGATTTGCAACAAAGAATCTTGTTCATAATGGTAGAAAAGGAAATCATGTGGCCCATTTTTTTCTCGGGGTCAGAATTTACCCTGGGACCAAACTCTGGGCTATTGCCGCAGACGAGGGATTCGTAGATATTCATACCCAGACCCTTGAGCCCCTTTGGTATCTGGCGCCTGAATTGGATGTGGACAAATGTGTGGACCAGATGCTTGGGGCTGCGTCTATTTGCCCTGAGATATATTTAGGTTTTGATGAGCGCGTGCTTGTTTTTTCCAAGGCCGCGTCGGCTTTGTTTAATATTTTCGGTTTTAAGCAGCCGTACTGGCGCTATTTCAGAGCTGCCAATTCCATTGGTTTGAAAGCCAAAGTGAGATTCATGTTCAAGCCTGACAATATTGGCGCGATGATAAAAGAAACCCTGAGACTTCAAAGGATCAATGGCGGGCGCCCCGCGCGAGAATTGCTTTAAGAACAGCGCTATGCCTTTAGAACAAGTCTAAAATAATAAATATTTCCATGCGGATTTGGGAACCGCCATGAATAGCCTGTAAAAAAAGCCCTAATTTCCGGCGCCCATTATTTTGGAACTATCACCCACAGGAAGGCCCTGATTTGCCAAGTCTGTGGTATAATTTGAGAAGAATAATAAATTTCTTGCATTTCCCCACACCGATTGATATAACTTATGGAATATCTTTTGTTCTTTTTTGGTGGTCTTTATTTCATTGGGAGGGTGTGGATGACTCTAACTAAGGCGGACATTGCAAAAAAAATCGCTGATGATTGCGGCTTTATGAAAGGTGAAGCCACGGACATTGTGGAAAAGCTGCTTGAAATCATTAAGGAGAGACTAATTGCCGGCGAGGATGTGATGATATCCGGATTCGGTAAATGGACTGTAAAGGGCAAGCACGCCCGCAGAGGAAGGAACCCTCAAACCGGCCAGGAGTTGATCCTGGACGCGCGCAGGGTGGTCACATGGAAGTACTCACCGGTGCTCAAGAAAGCGGTTAACAATTCTTTGTCCAAGGATTAATAATCTTTAACGATATGAGCCCTAAAGGGCCGACCAGTTGTAGATTCAGTACATGAACTGTTGGGTCTTTTAGGGCTCCGTTAATTTAAACCATACGATCAATGAGGCGCATAAGAGTTCCAACCGGCCAATACTATGAGGCCGCCAGAAATTTCAATTTGTTTTGAAGCCTTAGATTCTAATTCAGTTACTGCAAATC
>CAZFJT010000241.1:2013-5633 GCA_964519135.1 uncultured Syntrophales bacterium
GGTGAACCTAATGACTGACAAACCTCGTGAGTCAGCGCAGATACCTCTCAAAAGTTTTGTATCGGACTTCCGTTCCGGCATGTCGGATCACGATTTGAGAGGAAAATATAATCTAACGGCTGTAAGCTTTGTAAGACTCATCCAGGTGCTATTGGAAAGAGAAGTAATCTCTGAGAAAGACCTGGAAAAGAGAAAGGAAGACGCTGTTCAAAAAGACCTGGAACGACAGTCCAAATTCATTTCAGGTTTATTTCTCTGTCCAGCCTGCTCTCACCCTAGTCCAACCAGGTTTGAAGTTTGCCCTGCTTGTGAAGAAAGGGTTGAGGACTATACCCATGAAGATGACATGTCAACGACTTTGATCTCCAGGCAGGTGGATAATACTTATGAAGACTCGGAAGCGGATGTGGAGATGGTCGAGGATGAGGAAGAAAATGACCAATCAACCGATGAAGGCGCTGATGATCGCCTTAACTCACTCAGATCCTTCCTTTCAAAAAAGATAAATAAAAAGAAATAGATGGCCCATTCTAACATTTTTTAAGCTTGACTCTGTTTTATAGCCTTGTTATATTCTCGTGTTTATATTGCTAGCCTCAAGTCCTGTCCGCATCTATTCGGCCAACCGCCATGTCAGGAATTACTTGGCGCTCCTAATAAAAAGGAGCTCGTGGATCTACGACAATTCAAGCTGACCAGCCAAGTTCGCCGGCCGAGAGGATCATTTGCATAGCAATATATATTAATTACGTTCACAGGAATCGCAACAGCTCATCAGATTGGATGCCACTCCAGTTTAGACCAGGATAGTTTTTCCCGCGGGTAGGCAAACTTTCCATAAAAGCGAAACCAGTGAGCCAACAAAAAAAAAGATTGGACAGTTTGAAAGGAGGGCCCCCTATGGGTACGGGACGATATCTCTTCACTTCTGAATCCGTCACCGAAGGACATCCGGATAAAATAGCAGACAGGATATCCGACAGTGTGTTGGATGCTTTGCTTAGCCAGGACCCGAAATCTCGGGTGGCTTGTGAGACTCTCGTCACGACCGGGTTGGCTCTGATAGCCGGTGAAATCACTACCAAGGCTATAGTTGATATACCAGACCTTGTTAGGGATACCATACGCTCTATAGGCTATACCGACGCAGCAATGGGTTTTGACGCGGACACATGCGCGGTTATGGTCACACTGGATAAGCAATCGCCGGACATTTCTATCGGGGTTACTGAAGGTGAAGGACTTTACAAGGAGCAAGGCGCCGGGGACCAGGGCCTTATGTTCGGCTTTGCAAGCAATGAAACTCCACAGCTCATGCCTATGGCGATCCAATACGCCCATCAATTGACCCTTGGTTTGACCACAGCCATGAAGGACGGGACACTTCCGTTCCTAAGGCCTGATGGTAAATCACAGGTGACTGTGGAATATCAGGACGACAAACCCGTTAGAGTGGATACGGTTGTCATTGCCGCCCAGCATAATCCTGACGTTACCAATGAACAGATCAAGGAAGGCATAACTGAGAAAGTCATTAAAAAGGTCATCCCTGCGGATCTCTTGGATGACAAAACCAGATTTCTCATAAATTCCACAGGACGCTTTGTTGTCGGCGGTCCCTTAGGGGATTGCGGCCTGACTGGGCGAAAGATCATCGTAGACACCTATGGTGGTTACGGCGCCCACGGAGGAGGCGCTTTCTCTGGGAAAGATCCTTCCAAGGTCGACAGGTCGGCCTCTTACATGGCCAGGCACGTTGCTAAAACAGTGGTTGCGGCCGAATTGGCCGAAAAATGTCTGGTCCAGGTCGCGTATGCAATAGGTTATCCTGAACCGGTATCATTGATGGTCAATACCTACGGCGGGGGAAAAGTGGACGACACACGGATATCCGAAGCAATATCCAAGGTGTTCAGCTTCAAACCTTCGTCCATAGTGGAATATTTAGACCTCACAAGGCCAGTGTTCAAGAAAACCGCGGCAAATGGCCATTTCGGAAGAGAAGACCCTGATTTTACATGGGAAAAGACAGACAAGGCTGAAGAACTCATTAAAGCTATTGGATAAGAGTCAGCCTAGATTGTTTAAAGAGCGTCGCATGGTCCTTTAACCATGTAATAATGGACCTTTGGGCGGCGCCCACAGTTGAGAGGAGAATAGATGGATAGCCATATAAAAGACCCTGCCCTTGCGGACGCCGGTAAACTCAGAATCGAATGGGCGGAAAGAACCATGCCGGTGTTAAGGATGATTAGGGATCGATTTGAAACTGAAAAACCGCTGAAAGGTATAAAACTGGCCGCATGCCTGCATGTTACCACAGAGACAGGCGCCCTGGTGCGCACTCTTGCCGCTGGTGGCGCCGAGATGTTCGTTTGCGCTTCCAATCCGCTTTCCACGCAGGACGATGTCGCGGCTGCCCTTGTTGCTGAAGGTTACAGCACCTATTGTATCAAGGGAGAGGACACAGAGACTTATTATAAGCACATAAACGCCTGTCTGGACCCAAAGCCTCAAATCACAATGGATGATGGGGCGGACCTGGTAGGAACCATACACTCTGAGCGTAAGGATCTGGTTGAGCATATTATTGGCGGCACTGAGGAGACCACCACAGGTGTCATCAGACTAAAGAGTATGGCCGCTAAGGGTGTTTTGCTTTTTCCTGTGATAGCAGTGAACGACGCGAAGACCAAGCACCTTTTCGATAACAGATATGGAACAGGCCAAAGCACAATAGACGGCATTCTCAGGGCCACCAACAGGCTCCTGGCCGGCAGTGTTTTCGTTGTAGGCGGTTACGGCTGGTGCGGTCGAGGCGTGGCAATGAGGGCCCACGGCATGGGCGCGAGGGTAGTTGTAATAGAGGTTGATCCTTTAAGAGCTTTAGAGGCCGCACTGGATGGGTACGAAGTAATGCCTGTGGAAGAAGCCGCCAAAATCGGTGATTTCTTCTGTACTGTAACAGGCGACATTTCCGTGATACGAAAAGAGCACTTCAAACTTATGAAGGACAACGCGATTGTGGCCAACTCAGGTCACTTCAATGTTGAGATTGAGATCCCGGCCCTTGAAGAAATGTCCACTTCAAAGCGAACCATAAGACCGTTTGTTGAAGAATTCACCATGCCTGATGGAAGGCGAATCATCATACTTGGTGAAGGAAGGCTTATCAACCTTGCCGCGGCTGAAGGTCATCCATCTTCAGTCATGGACATGAGCTTTGCCAACCAGGCGCTCGCGGCCGAATATATGGTCAAAAACAGCAAAAACCTTGCCAAGGACGTTCATGGTGTTCCTGAGGATGTGGACGCGGAAATAGCAAGGCTAAAACTAGCCTCAATGGGCATAAAGATAGACACTTTGACAGATCAACAGGCTGAATATCTCGCGTCTTGGGAGATGGGCACCTGATATTATACCGTTGATTTACATCCCAAGGGAGTCATTCCCCTGGGACATTTTAATATAATGAGAGGCCTCCTATAATGGGGGCCTTTTTTATTTCATGACCTTTGCTTTATGATTTCTATCTTGTCATTTATCTTCAGCGGCTTTTATCTTAAAACCCTTTGGATCTTGGCTGAGTTTTCGATTCCATTTGTCCATAAGCCCGGATA
>CAZFJT010000242.1:0-5624 GCA_964519135.1 uncultured Syntrophales bacterium
GTACATACCATGGGGCGCTGTTATTTTTATTCCAACACACCATAACCTTGTCCGGCATATTGTGATAAAATAAGAGAACATATCGAACGCTTCTTTCCTGGATAGTCATTCCTTATGCTCGTTAATGTGATCATTCCCATATTCGTTGTAATAGCCGTTGGTTCATTTGTGAAAAGGATCGGACTCTTGGATGACGACTTCTTTAAAATGTCGGACAAGTTCGTTTACTATGTTTGCTTCCCTGCGCTGCTCTTCTGGAAGATAGGCGAGCCTGACGGTCAGGTGGCGAATTTGGCCTCTCAGATGATCGTGGTTTTTGCCACTGTGACAGCGGGTTTTGCCATGTCAATCATTCTTATATACACAGTGGGTATAAGTCGTTTTGCGGCAGGCTCTTTTGCTCAGGGTTGCTTCAGATTTAATTCATATGTGGGATTGGGAGTGGTCTTGGGCGCGTTGGGAGAGGAAGGGATAAAATACTTCGGGATATTGATAGGATTGATAATTCCATATATAAATGTGCTGTGTGTGGGCGCTTTAATATGGTTTGCAGAAAAGGATTATGATCGAACTAACCAATTGAGAATAATGTTTAAGGCCCTGGTGTCGAACCCATTGATTATTGCTTGCGCCGCGGGGATCCTATGGTCCAAAACGGCAATTGGTTTTCCCGCCCTGGTTGACCAGGTCCTTAAGCTGTTAAGTGGAGTGACCCTGCCATTGGCGTTGGTCTCAATAGGCGGGGGTCTTTCTTTCAGATCCCTGGGGGAGACCGCCAGGCCCGCAATACTCTCCACTGTGGTGAAACTGGTTTTTATGCCCCTGGTCGGGTTTTATTTATTAAATCTGTTCAAGGTTCAAGGGATGGCAATGCAAACCGCAATGATCTTCTTCTGCCTACCTACTGCAACTTCCACCTATATATTATCTTCCCTTCTAGGAAGTGACACAAGGGTGGCTTCCTCTGTGATAATGGTGTCTACTTTGGCGTCATTGCCTGTTCTTGCCGTATGTCTTTGGCTCTTGGTTTCGCCAAGTGGGTAGTACTTTGCCCCTGCTAAATTTGCATTAGTCAGTGGGTATTCTCTTGGGTGTCGGCTTGCTTCCACAGGGCATATGCCACGCAAAACGCAAAGGTCATCGTGAGCAGGGACGCCGAGCCTGTTGGCGGGGCATCCGATTCGCTGTGTTTAATTCGCAGGCTCAGAAAACTTCGCTCATCGGGCGCCCGGCGCCTCGCTCGTCTCACATTGTTTCCCTCACAAGAGCGAAGGATTACATTATTCAGTGAAAAAATCTCTTAATTCTGAAGGATTGATTCTGAAAGGATTACTTTTGGCTTGAAAGAAGCCGTGCGCGCATATCATGTGAAGACCAAGCGCCGAAAAGGTCAGCTTCACGCGGTTTTCCAAATTATAAGCGTAAACAATAGCCTTTCTCGCTGCGTAGTGGTCTCTCCATGGACAGGCTATTATGCCCCGGTCCTCCCTAACCTCCACCTGGTATTTACCATCTATGGTAACAGGATCTCCCAGTCCTGCCGCTCCTTCTTCATAAAGCCCCCACATCCTGTCGCAAAGATCATCCATATCAAGTCCCAAACGGGCTATGTGAGACGAGTCATCAGCGATGATTCTTGAAACACTCTGGTCACTCTCTTCAAGGAAACCTCTGCGCCTCATCTCAGAGTCCACCATTTCCAGGACCGGGTCTCCTGTATGCCTGGGTGTATGCTCGGGCGTATCTTTATTCGAATTTGTCATAATAGATCCTTTCCTCAGGAACGCCCATTTTTGTGAGACCATCTATGCAAGCGTTCAATAGACCAGGACTTCCACATAGGTACGCTTCATATTCAGAAAGATCACCATCCGGGAAATATACAGGAACAACATCAGTGATCCTGCCCTCATCCCCCTGCCAATCGTCCCCATCGTCAGGCGCGGATAAGGCCGGTATGAATTTGAAATCAGGGTTCTCTTGCTCAAATTCGCGCCATTCATCCAGATAAAATAGATCCTTAACAGCTCTCGCGCCAAAGAAGAACTTGGGTTTTCTTTTTGCTATCTCTTCTTTGGACATGGAATACAGGATGCTCATTATCGGCGCCATGCCTGAACCACCTGCTATGCATATAAAAGGTCTGTCCGTGTCCCGGAGATAGAAATCTCCAAAGGGTCCTGTTATGTTTGCTTTATCCCCCACTTTAAGGTGTTCGAACATAAATGTGGTAACAAGCCCCTCAGGCACAAGGCGCACCATAAGATCTATATGGTTCTTGTCATCAGGTACTCCGCACATGGAATAAGCCCTGTAGTACTGATCAGAAACAGACCCATAGGGCTCACTCTGGAATTGTATGTATTGCCCGGCCTTGTACTCGATTTGATCCGGTTCAATAAGCTTAAACCTGAAGTATTTGATATCATATGTGAGATCCTTTTTTTCTTCCAGCTCGGTCAGGTACTCTTTGATATAAAAAAGCTCTTCAGGTATCTCGATCGCGACATCCTGCTTAACCTTCAATTGACATGAGAGCCGAACATTCTGTTCTATTTCTTCCTTTGTAAGTAATGGGGCCTCTGTTGGGAGCAGCTCTCCAAATCCTGAGACAGCCTTGACCTTGCAATACGCGCAAGTGGCCCTGCCTCCGCAAGCTGATGGTATGAAGATCTTCTGTTCCTTTAACGTGTTCAACAGGGTGGCGCCGCCCTTTACTGTATAGTTCTTCTCATCGTTTATTGTTACCTGGACCTCGCCGTAATCCATCAGGTACCGTTCAGCAATGAGTATTATCAAGGCCAAAAACGAGCAAAGGATCCCAATAGCGAGAGCAGGGAATATCACTGAACTTAACACAACAAAAATCCTCTTGTGGTTTATGTGATTGAAACCATGCCGCTGAAGCCGATGAACCCCAGGGCTATTATGCCTGTGATGATCAGGGCTATACCAGGGCCTTCCAAGGCTGGTATCACCTTAGAGCGTTTGGCCATCTTGCGCCTTATTCCGGCAAGGGCCAAAATTGCCAGCAGCCAACCTATACCGCTTCCAAAGCCAAAGGCCACAGACTGTATAAGATCGTAATTCCTGATAACCATGAAAAGTGAGACCCCTAGAATCGCGCAATTCACGGTTATAAGCGGCAGGAATATTCCCAATGACGCGTAGAGCCTGTCTGAAAGCCTGTCTATTATCATTTCCACCACTTGCACCAACGCCGCGATCACCACTATGAAGGCTATGAATCTTAGATATTCCAACTCTAGGGGGACAAGTAGGTAGTAGTACACCAGATAATTAACAAATGAAGTGATGGTCATGACAAAGACCACGGCAACACCGAGGCCCCACGCTGTCTTTATCTCTCTGGACACTGAGAGGTAGGAGCACATGCCCAGAAAGTTGGTCAGTAATATATTGCTGGTAAGTATGGAAGCAAAAAATATTATGAAAGGATTGAGGTTTTCCATTATTTAAGTCCTATCCCTTCTTATCCGCTTCTTCAGGTTCCTGTCCCAATGAGTCGTACCACTTGGCGAGCCAGACAATTGTCCCAAGCACAAAAAAAGCGCCAGGCGCCATGACCATTATTGTCCAGTGGGTGAATTCAACCGGCAGCTTCCAGCCTGCAATAGATCCGAATCCCAAACCTTCCCTGAACAGGGCCACTGTCATGAGAATTATTGAATAACCGACTCCGGACGCCACTCCGTCAATAAGGGAGGGAATGGGTTTATTCTGGCTGGCAAAGGCCTCGCAACGGCCGAGAATGATGCAGTTGGTTATTATTAATCCCACATACGGCCCCAACTGATTACTTATATCCGGTAGATAAGCCTGGAGAATATTTTGGAGAACTATCACGTACGCGGCTATGATCAGAGTGGAGGAAATGATTCTCAGTCTGAAAGGAGTTACAGATCTTAACAAAGACACTGTAAGGCTGGCCATGGCCTGGGTATAGATAAGACCAACGCACATAACACCTGTGTTCACAACGAGATTTGTGACAGCCAGGGCCGAGCATATTCCCAATATTTGCCTGAATATTGGGTTGTTGGCCCAAACTCCGTCATATATTAGTTTTTTTGTAGAGACGGCCATTTATGGCTCCTGATTTCTTTTCTAAGGGCCAATATTGATTTGATCTCATCATTGAGTATTATTTGGAGCAACGATGAGGTCATTGTAGCGCCGGTTATCGCGTCCACGTGGTTCTTCTTGGCAGCGTCGGCCTTGCTGATTACCACATATTTATCTTTAGCGGGCGCATTGTCCATTTCTAAGCCCTCGAACTGCTCCCTGAACCATGGCTCCTCAATTCTCGCGCCCAGCCCTGGGGTCTCATTATGATTCGTGAATACTATCCCCTGTATCTTCGACAGGCTTTCATCAAAGGCCAATATTGCGTAAATGGACCCCCAGAAGCCTTTTCCTGATATTGGGATAGCGTACCCCTCAACAGTGGTATCGGCCTTCATATGGGCGTACACGACCCTATTGTCTATTTGAGCCTTTACAATGTTTTCTGATTCAAGGTTTTGGATCTGTTTTGCTGAAGCGCCCTTTGGAATAGGTATATCGAAGGCTTGGAGTAGGTATCTCGAGTACTTTGTCTCCTCGTTCAACTCTATCCTTGGTTTGAGCGCGCTGTTTACCCCTGCTGTAAGTCCAGCGAACAAAAGCGCCACAACGAAAATATAAAAAGTTTCCTTTGCTAATTTCATGGGTTACCTAAACGGACTTGGCCTTCTTCCACTTCTCGTATTCAATTATTCCTTCGTCAAACAAAGGACCGAATGTATTGCCCAAAAGGATAGCGAAGCTGGTGGCTTCAGGGAAGCTGGAAAATGATCTTATGATTATCCAAAGCACGCCTATGAAAAAGCCGTATATATATTTCGCCGTGGGCCTCGCGCAACCTGACACAGGCTCGGTAACCATAAAGAAGGCCGCAAATAATAGACTGCCGCTAAAAAGATTGCCCAATGGGTCCAGAACCCCCTTGACCCCTCCATAGTAAAGGATCACATTGGTGAGCATCGCTCCTAAAAGGCAGGATAATGGGTATCGCCAATCAGCGGACCTCTTATAGAGAATATACGCGCCCCCGATCAAGATCGCTATCGCGGAGGTTTCCCCAATTGAACCGGGTATCACTCCGATTATCAGATTCTGGAGATCAGGGGAAGCGCCGGTCTGTTGGAAAGTGGTCAAAGGGGTCGCTGTGGTCATCGCGTCAAGATTCGTGTATTGATCCAGCCTTCCCATTGGCCACTGGCCTGGAATCATCCATTGGGCCGTAATCTGTATTGGAAAGCAAACATACAGGAAAGCCCTGGCAGTGATAGCAGGATTGAACACGTTTTTTCCAAATCCGCCGAACACCTGCTTACCGAAAGTCACGCCAAAAATACAACCAACAGCGGCTATCCAATATGGTGTGTATGGGGGTAAGCTAAGGCCGATCAACGCGCCTGAGACCAGTATGCTCTCTGTCGGCTGTGAGCCGCGGTAAGCTTCGAATATCAGCTCCACAAGATAGCAGCATAGGAGGCAGAAAAGTGTCAAAGCCAGTGAGCGCCAGCCAAAGAGGTATGTTCCCATGGCCAGGCAAGGAC
>CAZFJT010000243.1:0-263 GCA_964519135.1 uncultured Syntrophales bacterium
GGATCAGGCCTGTCAATATCCAGGGAACCCACTGAATGGAAAAGAACCAATGGTGATCCGAGGCGTTTTCAGATCAACGCCTTTGGTTTCGGAGGCTCAAACTATGTGGCCCAGGTGGAGGAGGCCTTTGATGGCCACGATACCGTCCTTATTGAACCCCATGGCCCAACAGGGACAAAATTTCCTAAAGATCAAACTCCCATATCTGCGCCTGAAGGCATTTTTCTGTTCCGCACAAAGATAGGCTCTAGGAACTACAGGCT
>CAZFJT010000243.1:273-5620 GCA_964519135.1 uncultured Syntrophales bacterium
GCTTGGGATAGTGGCCCAATCCGAGGAAGAGGCCATCAATGTTTTGCGGTCAGTGGAACCTGTGAGCGGCGACGGGCAACTTGGGGCAAAAAGACTCAGAGCCCTGGCCAGATCAGGTGTCCACATAGGACCTGAAGATTCTCAACCCCCTCCATTGGCCTTTGTTTTTCCAGGTCAGGGCTCCCATTACGCGGGTATGGGCAAGGAACTCTATGATACTTTTCCCATAGTCAGACATTGGATGGATGAAGCCGCGAAATTGGCCAATTTTGATCTATTGAAGCTTCTGTTCCATGACAAGGAAGAGGACCTGCAAAAGACCAGATGGCAACAACCCGCGTTGTTCACACTAGAATACGCAATGGTCAGATTGCTGATCTCTTTGGGCATAGAGCCTGCGGCAATGGCCGGCCATAGCCTTGGAGAGCTTACGGCCCTTTGTCTTGCCGATGTGTACTCTTTTGAAGATGGATTCAGAATAGTAAACAAGAGGGCCATCTGTATGGACAAGGCCTGTGAGATGAATATAGATCCAGGGGTAATGATGGCTGTGGACGCTCCCTTGGACTTCTTGCAGGACAAGCTTAAAAATATACCAAATGTCTACATAACAAACATAAATTCACCTCGACAGGTTGTATTGGGCGGCGCAGCCGAGACAGTGGAAGCCCTTGGTGAAGAGCTGAAGTCACAGGGTTACAGGAGAACCATGCTGCGGGTGAGTATGGCTTTCCATTCCCCTATCATGGAGTGCATACATGATGAATTGGATGAGTTCATTCAGGGCGTCGGGTTCCACCCTCCCAAGATCCCTGTAATCTCAAATACTACCAAGCTTCCCTTCCCTGATGATCCCAAAGAGATCAAACGGATAGTAATGGCCCATCTGGAATCCCCAGTACACTGGATGCAAAACGTTAGAACCCTGTGGAATGTGCATGGAGTAAGGGTCTTTGTTGAAGTGGGGCCAAGGGATATATTGAGCAATCTTATAGGTGATTGCCTGGATGATTCTGAAAAAATCCAGACCTGTTTACCTTCAGCCGAGAGTCTGGTGCTCAGGAACGCGATAGCTCAACTTTACGCGGGGGGTCACTGGCGGCCGTCAAATGAGATAAAACACCTGGATTTCCCAAATATAAAGGAAAATTTAATACCTCCTCAAGTTGTAACATCAGACCAAATGGAGATAAAAAAGCCGGCGCCAGAGGAAAAGGCTACCGGCGCGATTCAGGTTACGGATCCGGGGCAAATAATACAGAGGACCATCAACTCTTTTGTAATGGAGACCTTTGGCAGATTCATAAGGCCCGCGCTCCTGGAAGCAATACAACGTGAATACGATCCCAATTTCACGGATGCTCAACTAACCGAAGTGCTTGGCTCTCAATACATCTCCGCCCCTTCCCATGTTCATGTTCCTTTGGCCCGGCCTAATGAGTGGACCGCCCATCCTGGCCCCATCCAAGCCCAGCCGCGGGCGCCTGAACCACAGCCAAATGATAAGGCAAAAGATGAAGCTGTTGATTTCACAGAGGAAGTAATCGGCATCATCATGGAGGCCACTGGCTACGATAGGGATGAGATTGAGCCGGAAATGGATCTCAGAGAAGATTTGTCAATAAGATCCAGCCGTTTACCTGTTATCATGGATGCAATGGAGGACAAATTCAAGATCAAGATTGATCTGGAAGACTTCATGGACGCGCGCACAATCCAGGATATTGCTGAAAGAGTATCGAGCCTGGCTGGGCCGCCCAAATCGTCAGCAGACTCCACGAACCAATTATCAGACACGCCTTATACCACTGGCGTCGATTCCCATGAACCCGACTCTGAAAAGGTTTCCCTCAAGAGACTTGTTTTTGTTGAAGAATCTTTTGAAGGCGCCCAGCCCGCGCCGGTTGAGCTGGACTCCCTTGAGTCAGTGGCTGTTCTTTCGGCCACAGGGGGCTCAGGAATACGAAAACAGTTGTCCTCAATATTGAGGCGGGATTACGGGTTAACAACCGCCCCACTCTGCTTCACAGGGGAAACATTTACATCTACCGATCTTTTCGTAGATCTTTTGGATAAAAACTCCACATCAATGATCCATGAGCGAGAAGATGAAATTAAGTCTTGGTCGGGCTTGGTTCTTATAATTGATGAACGATTGGAAGACCGATTGAGCTGTTTTGCGGATGCGGCCCAGTTACTCACGGGATTTTTCTCCCTGTTAAAAACCTTTATGGAGAGCAAAACCAAAAAATTCGTAATGGTCTTGAGAAAGGGTGAGCCGGATGAAATTTATGGGCGTGTTCTATGGCAGTCAGTAACCGCAATGTTCCTTTCAGCCGCGCAGGAGTATTCTTCAGTACAGTTCAGAAGCGTTGTTTTGGACGACAACACAGACATGAATATCGCAATGCGTTCAGCGTTGGATAGAAACAAGCAAACCATAGAGCATATTTGGAAAAACAAGGTCATGCACACACGAGCGTGCAGGCCCGAACCCATACATTATGAGAAATCTTCGACAATGGCTCTGGAAAGCAGGGATGTGATCCTGGTCACTGGAGGTGGGTACGGAATAACATCCAAACTAGCCGAGGGACTGGCCGATTTGGGATGCAAACTCGCCCTGGTGGGTAGAACCGTTTTAGATGATCAATTCGACTTTGAGACACTGCTGTCCGGGGATATCTTGGACAGAGAGGACCTTGAGGCCGCGGTAATTAATCAGAAGCCAGGTCTTCACGACCAAGCCCTGGAAAAGGCTGTGGATGGGCTCTTCTCACAATTGGAAATCGCCCAAACCCTTAAATCCCTTAGAGGGAAAGGAGTCCACGCGGATTATTTTACTTGTGACGTTACTGATTCTTTGGCTGTATCAGAGGCAATTGAAAAAGCAGAGGCAAAACTGGGCCCAATTACGGGAATTGTCCACGGGGCCGGCGCATTGAGGGACAATTATATTAGACAAATGGAAACCAGCGATTTCTCAATGGTTGTGAATGTGAAATTACTCGGGGCCTGGAATCTCTTTAATTCCACAGATCCATCAAAGCTCAAGTTCTTTGTGTCCCTATCATCAGCTGCCGCGGTACAGGGCAACCCCGGCCAAATAAACTATGCCGCGGGCAATAGGGGGATGTCGGAATTGGTTATGATCCTGAAGGAAAGGTACCCACATATGGTCTGCAAGTCCATGTTTCTTCCCCCAATAGAGGGAGTGGGCATGGCTGAGGACCCAGAGGTCAGGGCGTGGATGAAACGCATGAACGCGGAATATGTGCATGTGAATGAGCTCACCCAGCTATTTTTAAGGGAGATCTTCACAGGACCAATTGATGACGCTTGGGTGATGTTCCTGAGAAGCTTGCCTGACATTCGCACTGTCCTTGTGGACCAATCCGACCCAAAGGTAGGCTCAGAGGGACTTATAGCCGAAACCAGCGTATTCCCCAGTCCTGAATTTCCCATGGTGGACAAAATTCTTGAGATCAACACTTCAAAGGGTTTTTTAAAAGCCACTAGAGCGTTTTCTCAAGACAAGGATCCCTGGCTCTTGGATCATATGCCGTTCAAGTTCTTAAAGCATCCGCCCGTGTCGGCCATTATGGCCCTGGAATACTTTATGGAAAGCTGTAGAATACTGTTTCCATATCTCAAGGTCATAGGTGTAAAAAACGCAACATTTCTCGATATCACAGAGTGTCCAAAAGGATTGGAAAGGGTCTCGGAAGTGTCTTGCCATAAGCAGGGATCGCAGGATGGAAAGACCATGGTGAAGGTTGCCCTTGAAACTTGGGATATTTCACCGTCCGGAAGGGTAATGGACAGGAAATCCACAAATTACGAAGCCATGGTCATCATGGGACCGGATTTTGTTCCCATCGACTCTGAGCATCCTGGTTTTCCTGTTTCTGAAAAAGAATTTACCCTTAGTTCCATGAATCGTGAGGAGGTACAGGCCTGGTACGATGAAAGCACCAAAATGCAAGGCAGATACAGGATCATGGATACTGTATTCGGCGCCGGCCCAGGTTGTGTAAAAGGCGGTTTCACATACAGGATGACCGATGATTTTGCCGAACCATTGAAAAGTAACTATCAGTACTCCCCATATCTCCTTGAAGCTTTGATGCAACTGGTCAACTTCTACATAATAATGGAGAACCGGAATGAGCGAAGGTCTATGATTCCTTATGGAATAGGTGAGTTGATCCTGGCTGAACCCCGTAAAGACAACGAGCAGATAACCGTGGAGGCCAGGCTAAAAAGGAGCGACCCAGAGGGGATTATATGGGACGCTAGAGGACTGGATTCCAACTCATCGGTTGTTATGTTTGCAAAGGATCTACATATGAAGTGGTTTTCAGCCTAACCGGACTTTGCATCTCCTATGTCAAGCCCGGAGACTTTCACAGGGATTTTCGTCTTTAAGACCGTGTATAGAGCCAAATCCGGCGCCCACCATTGGGCGGCCAAAGCCAAAAGAGACTTTATACACAGAGGCTTATCCTTGATCACGTCCTTGGAATCTTTTCAGGCGCCGCTTATTGAGAACATGGACGATAATACGGATCAAGGGGAACAGCGGTTTTTTGTTAATTTTAGGGCCTTCAGGAATCAACACATTCTTAATTGGGACCATTCCATAGGTCATGAACCCTTTAATAAAAATATCGCCATGAGTCTAAAAGCGCCTTTCGACGATATCGGACGCCCTCAAAAGGACTTTGATCTCCTTTATGATAAAAAGGGCAAGCCTTATTTAAAGAGAGACTGCCCCCACGCGCCTTCCATATCTTTTTCTTATTGGGAAGATGAAGCGTGGATGGCTCTGGGACCTGGGGACTGTAGCCTGGGAATTGACGTGGCCCATTCAAGTGAATTCCCTGTTGACTATCCATTTGATAAAGCATTTTCAAGGTGGGAGTTGATCCTTGCCGGTGGAGTAACCGGACTTGCCCGGCATGGGGCCGCGGCGCTCTCCTGGTCTGTGAAGGAAGCGGTTGCAAAGGCCATGGGCGAGGGTTTCAGGGAATTGAACTTCACTGATATTGAGTTGTCCCATCTTCACAAGGGATCTGAACCATTGGCTGGTATAGCTATTGTTCATAATTGGAATAACCGGGCCGAAAGATCCCGCTTAGTGAAAGAAGTCCCGTTTGTGTCGTTATATCATGCTGATAAATGGATAAGCATTGCCATGGTAAAAAGATGTGATTAATTAAAGACAGTTTGATTCGGGTTTATGATTATAATTGTCATATTGGAGCAGTTTTGGCGAACCTGCTTATATGCATAATCGAGGTAGGACCGCCGGTTGCCCGACGGCCCCCTCACAGAACCCGGCGTG
>CAZFJT010000244.1:0-5599 GCA_964519135.1 uncultured Syntrophales bacterium
GTTGAAGCCCAAATAGGCGCCACAATAAGGGCAAGGCTGGAAGATGAGCGCGTTTATGAAAAGGAACTCCTGGAAAGGATATCCAGAAGGGCCGCCAGATTCCTGGTTATCATGAGAAATACAATATTCAAGGACAGTACGCAAAGTCTCAGCGCGGCTGAAATTCAAATGCTCGATTATGGGACAAGGTTGATCTCTTATTCCTCCCATAATACTTCAGGCCATGGTCTTGAAAATAAGTCATATTGGCTTATCAACGGCTTTTGCAGACAAGTCTTCCAATCATGGAGTTCCAAAAAACAGGACAGCCCTGAATTACACAGTTCAAGGGCCACTTGGAGTGAGGGTCTATCCTCATATTCATACAAGATCTGGCATAATCCAGCGGCCAATAAAGCCGCATGGGGCGTTGATCGCCTTTTTTTCCATATCACCATCAACGCCTTGGAGACAGATAGACTATCATTGGGGTTGAGGTTCAACATCCTGAGACTATTGGATTATAAGTTTCCACAGGAAAAATTATTCAAGATCCAAAAACTGAAGAAAATTAAAGCCCAGGGTTTTTTGGAGACCGGGCCGGACTCTCAGGGATTTGTTAATATTTATAAGGAACTTGATCATATTAATTGGGCCCAAGGGCAAGACCAGTACTCCAAGACAATTGATAAATGCGCCAACGAGCTAGCCAATCTCGCACAGGCCATCACAGATCAGTTTGACCTCCCCATAAGTGATCGTAAAGTCAGGGTGGACGCGCCATGCCCAAAATGCGGTAAGCATGAGCTGGTTAACATGGGAAAGACCCAGGACGGAACCATTCAGCTTAAATGCGCGGCCTGTAACGCAAAAGTGGCCTCAAAACCCAAGTCCTCTTCAAAGGATTCATCCAAAGGCGCCAAAAAATAGCGCCCCATGGCTCTGAGTGTGGAATACAAACACATATTTTAAGAGATCGCCTGAGCATTTGCCCATTAGAAGGTTCTGAGCATATATTCCACCATGCTTTCAGGATTGTCCGGGCTGCGCATAATGGCTCTTTGTTCCTGATCTAGATTACGCAAATGCCATTTCCATATTATTGGGGATTCGGCCTTTAAGCAGCTCAGGCAAAAATCTTCATCTTTAGTGAGTATTTGATTCACAGCCTGGGCGCCGGCGCCATCTATAGGAATCGGCGTTCCCACCTTTGATTTGGAATCCCCAAGGACCATTGGCGCCGCTATCAGGCTTATTGCTAAGGTAATTGCCACTAATAAGAATTGTTTGTTCATGACTCGCCTCCTCCATAGCCTATTCGACCATGAACTTGGAGGATGATCGAGCGGTCTGGTGCGAGAGGGGGGACTCGAACCCCCAAGGGCGAACCCGCCGGATCCTAAGTCCGGTGCGTCTTCCAATTCCGCCACTCTCGCTATGGGGATACAATGGCCAGACCACTCTTATCCTATTTATGATTAGTGGCTGTCAAGAATGATTTTTCAGACCGTCTTATCTTTTACTTCAAGTTCTTTGCAGCCAACGCAAATTAATGTCCTTTAACCAATTTGATGCTTATTGAGTTCCTCTGGTTTCAAATAGAGAATGGGGCGCCATCTTTTAGTGGTATATTATTTATAAGGTATTCACTCTTGTGAGAAAAACAGTGTAAGCCGAAAAGGGCGGCTGAATGCAGATGAGCAAAGTTTCCTGGGTGTAGGAATTGAGGGCGGCGGATCGGATGCGCCGCGCAAGAGCGAAAAAAACATTTCTCCTAGGGCTTATCCCCATAGTAAGTTTAGTCCAATTAACTCTTTGCAAGCTCGGCGGTATAAACAGGGCATGCGGACAAATTTATTGAAAATACTGTATCAACTTGGCGTTGCCATAGATTTTCTCACTGTCGTTCCAGTTAGACCGTTGGTTATCTCCGAGCTTAGAGAAGTGGGGGAATCCGCGTGGGCCTTTCCTTTAGTGGGCGCGCTTATCGGCCTGATTCTTGCGGCTTTCCATTGGCTCTGTTATCTTTTTTTTCCCCCATCAGTTACTTCAATACTGGTAGTGACCCTGTGGATAATTCTAACCGGTGGTTTACACTTGGATGGATGGGCCGACTGCATGGACGCGCTGCCAGCGGCCGTGGCGCCTGAGCGTAGAAGGAGAATACTTAAGGACCCCAGGCTGGGATCCTTTGGCGCGCTTGGGCTTGTGATTGTTTTGTTGTTAAAGATTGCGACCATTTCTGTCGCGACCCCTCCAAACCTTGTCCTATTGCTTGCCCCAATGTTAGGCCGCTGGATGATAATCGTGACCGCGTTTAACGCCCAGGTTGGAGACCATGGAATGGCCGCCGGGTTTGGCGCCTCAATAACTAAAGGGTCCGTTTTTTGGGCGTCTGTCACTCTTTCTCCAATTCTGATTTTTTTTGGATTTAAAGCGCTAATTTATATAATGACCACCTATCTTGTATGCAGACTCTTTAAGGGGATTGCCGAGAAAAGACTGGGCCGGATAAATGGTGATGTCCTAGGCGCTGTTTGTGAGCTTGCTGAAGTCGCCACATTGGTTGTTTACGTGGCCAAGATACATTGAAAGGTCATCAGGGGAACCCGTATGAGATTAGGAGCAACGTCTTTTGTAATCCCGGATGACATTATTCCTAATGCGCATTTTTTAAGAGACAGATTCGATGATATTGAATTGCTGGTCTTTGAATACAATGAAACCCATAGCCCCCTTCCTAGTGTTGATACAGTGGATGAATTGTCCAGTTTGGCCAAAGGCCATGACCTCACCTATACTGTTCATTTACCCCTTGATCTGAATTTACTAGATGTGAACTATGCAACCGGAAGTCAAAGGGCGTTGGAGGTAATCGAGCGTTTCAGACCGCTTTCGCCAGTCGGTTATATTCTGCATTTGGATGGACCATCTTCAGGACTCTCCATTCAAAGAGAAATCAACACAGGGATTGAATCCGTACAAACCCTTTGCAATACAATGCCTGAACCGGAGCTTCTATGCCTGGAAAACCTTGAAAACCAACCTATGAAGTTTATAAGTTCAATCTTGTCTGAAACACCATGCTCCATGTGCCTTGACATTGGACATCTGTGGAAAACCGGCGCAGATCCTATTTTATGGATCGATCACTTCTGCGATCGTATACGGGTGATCCATTTGCATGGAATATACAAAAGAGACCACAAAGACTTGACCCACGTGGAACCTGATAGCTTACGGAACCTGCTGAAAAAGCTGGGAGATTCCTTCCGCGGCGTGCTTACAATAGAAGTTTTCAACCAATGGGACCTTAACAAAAGCCTCTTAGCCCTTTCAAATGCGCTTGCCAGCATTACGCCCAACGAAATTGACCACTTAGAGCCATTGACTCTTACAAGAAAAATAGAAAAAGCCAGACCATAGCCCTAGCCTCATCTTATTTCTTATTATATTAAATTACAGTTTGTTATACCAAAAACCTAACGTGTTTTCTTGACAGTTCCCCTATAATTTGGTATAAGATTTTTGCGTGTCCTATTAATATCTTGGTGCTTTGTTTAGATAGACACGTCAGACAAACATTCGGAGTTAATCATGAAAAGAATCCTTGCCGCTGTGGGCCTTGGCGCCTTTATAGGAATGGCAGTGGCCGCTATGTCGGTAGTCCCAGCCCAGGCGTTTTACTCATTCGGCGAATGGAACCCCTCTCCTGGAAATGGCGCGGCATCCATTACCCCCACTCTGCCCTCACCTGAATGGCGACCCCTGGGTTTGACCATGGGAATGGAAATGGGCTGGGCCTCTACTCCGGACGAAGCGACTCTAACATTCGACTCCGACGCGAATGACGTATTCAACCTCTTGGGTCAGCAGGTGGCGATCCCTGTCCGGGGCATAGTGCTGGGACTGAACTCAAGACTGGCCATTACAAGGAGAATCGGCCTTCGCTTTGACGCATCCGAACTCCTTGGTTATCCCATACTCTCCCAGACATCCAGTAGGCTCAATGTGGGCATGGGTGAAGACAGAGACTTCGACTTTGACACTGTCTGGAGAACATTCGACCTTGGTCTTGGAGTGAGTCCATTTTCAATGGTGACATTGCTGGCAGGATGCAGATATGAATTACTTGATTCTCATATGCGTCACACAGAGGACCTGGCGGCTTTTTCGGATTTCTGGGATGAATGTGATGTAACCTGGATCAATATTCACCCATATGCCGGGTTGGAATTTCTTGTGGGTAATCCCTTGAATAACTTTACGGTTACTGCGATCGGGCTGCCTTGGGTTCACAGTCTTCTACAGTACAGGGCAACCTTTGGTAGGGGAGATGTGGTGGGCATAGAACCCATAAGGGACGACACTGACGACTATGTGGGCGGAGGCTATTTTTACCAGGTAAGCGCTGTTGGCAGGCTTGCCCACGCTTATGGACATCTTGGCGGTTTTGCCAGATGGAGCATCTTAAATAGGGACGAAGATGTTGATTTCGAATCATACGCGACAGAAACGAATCGCCTGGAATCAGAGCCTTTTAGTGTCAACTTCTCCCGCAGGAGCATCATTTTTGGGGGCTTTGTAGCCATCAATTTCTAGAAGATTCTGACGAGTGTTGCAAAATCTTTTCTGAACAAAAGAAATTTAAACAAACGGTTTCCTGCGATTCCCTTCGCGGAGCTGATATTATCTGAGGTCAATTATGGGCATTCTGAGCGGAACAAAAGCAAGCACGATCACGCCACCACGGATCGCTTTTGAAGAACTCGAAGAGCGGGTAGTGCTGGACGCTTCATTGGAAATGATGGCGTACGATCCCATATTCGCTGATGTTGACACAGAGGAAGCGCCATCTTCCATAGAGGATTGGGATCTCTTAGCCTCATCCCAGACGGACACCGGCCCACAGGATTCCAATGACGCACAATCGTCTCGGTCAAGCATGGATGTTGTCCTTATTTCAGACGAGATCAATGACCTGGATAACCTTGTGGCGGCTGTTTCTGATAACTCGGAAATAGTTATATACAATTCGGACAAGGACAATTTAGAGTCAATAAACTCAGCCTTGAACGAACTGGCCCAGACCAATGACGCTAAAATAGGGCGCCTTGGGTTGATGGCTCACGGGGAGCCTGGAGAGCTGAAGCTAGGCGCTGATTCAATAAACCTTGAGAATATCGCTCAATATAAACAGGCCTTTAAAACCCTGTCAGCCAACTTGACCGATGACGCGCAAATTCAGATATACGGTTGCTCAGTGGCTTCCAATTCCGACGGCCGTGATCTTGTGAATCATATAGCCGCGTACACCACCGCTGATGTTTTCGCGAGTGTAGACAACACAGGAGGTGAATCCAAAGATTGGGACCTGGAGTTTACGACCAATAAAAACGCGGTCATGGCCTCCATGTTAAAGCCTGATCTCATAGCTTCAGTAGACACTGAGTTAGTGGTAACCGTAACTGTTAATGGCGCTCCAAACTACATATACGATGATATCAACTTTCCCGCCACCCCAAATCAAGGCAATATGTTAGACATTACCGCTACAAACGGAGACCCCACGGTTACATTGGACTGGTCAGCCGCGGAAAGCAAAAAAAAAAACGTCAAA
>CAZFJT010000245.1:0-5598 GCA_964519135.1 uncultured Syntrophales bacterium
GCTCTACCCACCACGTACATAATTGATCCGCGTGGTAGAATAATCGGAAGGGCTGTGGGCATGGTAAATTGGGCCCAAGCGCCTTTCCGGGAATTCCTATTGGAGTTGGCTACACGCACAAAAAGTGACGCAAAAAGAGCCGGCGCCAAACAGGTTCAGCCCACCCCGGTCACCAATAAACCTAGGCTGTCGGCTCTTGAGGGACCTGGTTCATTGGAACAGGAAAATGATTTTAAAATGGAAACAGATAGTCAGCACGGACCAAAAAGAACAAATCCCAAAGACAAAAAATCCAGGGCCGAATTTGCCTCTAACCATAGGATCTTATTGGCCCAGGCGCCTGCTGCTCGCCAACCGGCAAACCCGCGTCTCACTGTTCCTGAAGCAAGGGAGTTACCAGAGGCCCAACCACTAACACAAAGCCCGCCCGCGCCATCTGTGACTTCTCCGCGTCCTGCTCCGCAAGTAAATCCGGAAGCGCCCGATAATGGACCATCAGCCCACAGATTGATACCCCTCCCCAGGGCGCTGCCATATACTCCTCCAGGAGCGGCCACATCAGTAAACAAACCTCAACAACCTAATCGAAGAATTACTGCTGAGCCCAGAGTAAATCCTGATGAGGATGGCTATGTCATGGCTACGGTTCCAGGTTCCTCTCCAGCGCCAAAGGGACTAAAGCCTGGAGCGGGCCAAGGTATTGGAGACTATCCGGTTATAAGCCCTGCTGAAGAATTCATACTGCGAGCGTTTGAGGGGTCCCCTTTCCCCCAGGCCAAGGGAGCGGATTCACCAACCCGGGATAGCCATGAGACTCAGAATAGCGCGGGTAATAGTCCCATTGAGAGTATTACATCAGGGATCAGAAACGTAATATCAAACATCAATCCATTTCAATGATCCAGTAAGCCCTAATATGGCATCCACTGGGCTTCATCCTCAAATCGCTTCAACATCAGTGTACGGGTCCAGATTGACTAACACCGTCTGATTGAACATATTTACTGATATGGCAAGCTTCTTGTCGGCTTTCCTTGCCTTTACCACCCCTTCAACACCGACTAACGGGCCTGATAGAATCCTTACCCTTCTACCGGGAATGAGGCCCGGCTTAACCATTACCTCCAACTCCGACTCAGAGGCCGTAAGGACGCTATTCATTTGGTTCACAAACAATTCCTGCTCAGGAACAGGTATTATTCTGACCAATTTTTTGCTGTCATATAGAAGGTGATGATCCTTCTTATCAAGGGCGATACACACATAACCCTTAAAAAGAGGCGCTATGGTCTCTCTTAAGCGGCCAAGCCCTCCCACTCTTTTTTTTTGCTTGTAAATGGGCAAATAGTAGCTTATTTCTCTCCTTCTAAGATAATTAGCAATTATTTTTTCACAATTAGGTTTGGCGTGAATTACCCACCAGGACCCTTCATCCGCCTTAAGGGGGCGATCATATGGAAACCTGCTAATCAGGCCGTTCTTCTCATCATTCATCTCATATCCTCTTAATTAATAAGCGTTAATAAACGCCTTTCACGATTAAATTATACACTTGTGGATAATCCGCGCAAGCCCGTGTTAATATCATTGTCATGTCATGGATCTGCGCCATAAAATCTATTTGTGACGCCCTGAAAACCAAAGCAATACTATGGAGGTTTGGCCATGGGAAAATGGTTTAATATCTTTGCCGTTCTAATGGCTGTTTGTTGCCTGGCGGTGAGTTCGCAAGCAGGCGATGACAAGATCGAGATAGGAATTTCTCAGATCGTTGAACACCCTGCCCTGGACGCCACTAGAAAGGGTTTTATAGACTATCTCAATGAGAATGGATATCCTGAAGGGGAAAAGGTGGAATATACCTATAAAAACGCCCAAAACAATCGACCGGTTTCCGGTCAGATAGCCAAACAACTGGTAGGCGACAATGTGGACCTTATTCTCACCATAGCGACTCCTTCTTCGCAGGACGTTGCCGCAGTAACAGACAAAATACCCGTGCTTTTTTCCGCTGTGACTGATCCAGTGGCCGCAGGGCTCGTCAAGTCCTTGGAGAAACCAGGGGGCAATATCTCCGGAACAATGGACAAATCTCCAGTATCGGCTCAGATGGACATACTGAAGGAAGTAATACCTGAAGCAAAGACCATAGGCACAATTTATAACGCAGGCGAGGTTAATTCAGTTTCCAGTGTCAAGGACCTCAAGGCGGAATTAAAGAAAAGGAACATGAAGCTGGTGGAAGCGACAGCAGCCGGCTCCAGCGCGGTGAAAATGGGGGCTGAGAGTCTGGTGGGAAAAGTGGACGCCATTCATATACCAACGGATAATACCGTTGTCCTGGCCTTTGAATCAGTTGTTAAGGTATGCGTTGACAACAAGATTCCTTTGTTTGCAGCTGATACCGACTCAGTAAAAAGGGGCGCGATTGCAGCGCTTGCTGTGGATTATTATAAACTGGGCAGACAAACAGGGGAGATGGCAAAAAGAATACTCGATGGAAAGGCAAAAATAGCAGAGACTCCGGTTGAGTACCAGAAAGAACTACTGCTTTATCTCAACCCGTCCAGCGCAAAGAAAATGGGGGTGGATATCCCTGAATCCGTTGAAAAAAAGGCTGAGAAGATAATAGAATAGTATATTTTCGTTAAGATTGTTACTAGCGGTTGGGATCACTTTGGTGGAAATTCCCGCAGACCGGATATGCCCATTGCATCCGGCAATAGAGCTTTCTGATCTCATCAAATGGAGTGAAATTGCATCTTGCTCTGTGTTTAATCCGGAGAATCACTATTAGCGCGCAACGGATCTGATGGAACCAAACACCAATTCATCAAATGGAATAGGTCATTGAGCTGGTACACATTTATAGGAGCGTTGGAGCAGGGATTTGTTTTTGGGCTCATGTCTCTTGGGGTTTACCTGACATTCAGGATCCTTGACTTCCCGGACCTGAGTGTTGATGGAACACTGCCATTGGGCGCGGCTGTTTGCGCGGCCATGATAGTTGGGGGATACAACCCTTACTACTCTTTGATAGTGGCCTTTTTCGCGGGATGTTTAGCGGGCGCGTTTACCGGACTGATCAGCGCAAAACTTAAGATTATGAACCTTCTTGCCGGCATACTGACCATGATTGCCCTTTATTCAATAAATATTCGCATTATGGACGCGCCCAATCTCACCCTGCTTAATAGGCCCACAGTGTTTGAACCCTTTTATGGCTTGGGAGTCCCTGATTTTGTAATACCCATGTTGTTTTCTCTGGTAACCCTTTTGGCTATTAAAATAGCGCTGGATCTTTTCCTTCACACAAACTACGGACTTGCTCTAAGGGCCACAGGAGACAATCCTGAGATGGCGCCTTCTTTGGGCGTGAACACACATATTGCGATCATTATTGGAGTGGGGCTTTCCAATGGCATGGTTGCCGTCTCAGGCGCTTTGCTTGCTCAATCACAGGGCAGCGCGGATGTGGGAATGGGTGTGGGAACCATAATCGCCGGACTCGCGTCAGTTATAATCGGAGAGGCCTTCCTTGGGACCAGGTCAGTTATTGTCTCGAGCCTTGGAGTGATATTCGGCTCGGTGATTTATAGACTCGTTATAGCCGCGGCCTTGAGTTTTGAGTTTGGCGCCCTCAGACTAACGCCAAGTGATTTGAATCTTATTACTTCAGCTTTGGTAATCGCGGCGCTGACCTTCCCGAGAATAAGGCGTCAGCTTAAGAGCAAGGCTTTGAGTAAGTGACGCAAGGACAAGGGATTTTTGTTTTTACGCTGAGAGGATTAAGTGGTCAAAATAGAGGAATTGACAAAGGTATTTCATCCAGGTGAAGTGAATGAAATCGTTGCAATAAGGAACCTGGATCTTCACATCCCTGAGGGACAGTTCCTTGTAATAATCGGAGGCAACGGTTCAGGTAAATCCACTCTGCTAAATCTCATAGCCGCTACCTATCCATCAGACTCTGGAACAATATCCATAGACGACCGAGATGTGACCAGGATGCCCGAACACACCAGGGCCGCATATTTAGGCAGAGTATTTCAAGACCCATTAAAAGGATCTTCTGCAGGCCTTACCATAGAGGAAAATTTTGCATTGGCCGCTAAACGTGGCGAATTTAGAGGACTTAGTCTCGCGCTCAACGCAAAACAGAGGAATGATATAAGAGATAGGCTATCACTGCTTGAGATGGGCCTGGAAGACAGGATGAAAGTCAAGGTCAAACTACTCTCAGGTGGCCAGCGCCAGGCGATCACCATACTGATGGCTGTATTCAAAAGACCCAAGGCCCTACTGCTTGACGAGCATACAGCAGCCCTGGACCCCAGAGCCTCAAGAAAGATAATGTCCCTTACCCGTCAGATAGTTGAAGAAAAAGAGCTTACAACATTGATGATCACTCATAATTTGACCCATTGCCTTGATAATGGCGATCGCACGATCATGATGAGCAGGGGCAGGATTGTACACGACTTGCCAAGGGAACAACTGGATGGTATGACCGACCATGACTTGCTTGACCTGTTTTGGGAGACCCAAAGGAACGAGGATAAAAAGGCGGAGCTTGAATTGGAGGAATCGTCAGAGATCCGCTCATGAGCCGATACTGAATGTGGCAAATTACTGGTGGCCATTTTTCAAGCACAAAACGCTTGAGAATGTATGGATTCACTTAGGCGCGGCTTTGCTTCCTAAACGTATATGAGACCTGAAAGTAAAGGTCATCGCGAGCAGCACTTACTGAACTATGGCTTTCAGCCACAAGCGGCGCCGAGCCAGTTGGCGAGAGCTCCGATTCGCTATGTTTTATTCGCAGGCTCAGGAAACTTCGCTCATCGGACTCACGCCGCCTAGCCCGGCTCACACAGCTTTCCCCACAAGAGTGAATGGCCACCTGAGAATACAAATATTGTATAAGGAGCGTCAAGATAAGCAGGCGCAAGTATATCCCAGCCTCTCAAACAAATACCTGTAATGGGCGCATTTCATGTTCTGGTATGTAAAAACTGACACAGATCACAAGAATAAACGACTCTTTTTATGCGCAGTGTGTGGCGCTTACATTGCCGGGAGCTCCGACCTCATCAGAATAGAGGGCGCCCAGAGTCATTCCCATGTGAACCCAGCCGGGGTTCGCTGTAATTTCTTTACTGTGAGCAAATGTGACAATGTGTTTGCTGGAGAAGAGCTTTACGAAGAGCATTCATGGTTCAATGGATATGGATGGAGATTCATGACATGCTCCAAGTGCATGTCACACCTTGGGTGGGTTTATGACGCGTTGTCCGATGAGAAACATCCCTCGAGCTTTGCCGGGCTGTTGATAAATTCAGTTGTAACCGAACCAGTGGTTACTGACTAATACCGTTGGGCATTCAAACAATAAACATTGAATTAAGTTGACCGGCGTTCCGATTCGCTGCGTTAAATTCGCAGGCTCAGGAAACTTCGCTCATCGGAAGCAGGCCAACTTCGTATTTATTCAATTTTAGAACGCAAAATGATGTTACACCCCTCAACGGGAAATCCTATAAAAGTCTCCACAAGAGAACCCGGAGATCTCGTTGTACGCATGGGAGGAGCTCAAGG
>CAZFJT010000246.1:0-4581 GCA_964519135.1 uncultured Syntrophales bacterium
CTAATGATCCTGAGCCGTTCAGAATATTTTGCGCTGAATTGTATCTGGACCGGGTTGGCGTAAGATACTATCCAGAGGAGGAAGAACACAACTTCTGGGGATCAAAGGATGGTTTTTTGTCTGAGCTGGAAGCGCCATCTGGGTTTGTGGGCTTCGATATAGAGCTTGTACGGCTGCCTATGTTCAGGTTCGGGCTGAACATGGATTATGGACTTAACAAAGTGATTATTAGGCATAGAAGAGAGGAGGAGGTGATCTTTCTTGAGAGTGACAGACCCAACACTATTGGCGCCCACCTCACTGTGATTCCATTGAGAATAAAACAAGTTCCGGTCTTGTTTGAGGCTAGGGGAGCAATACCTCCGCCCTTTATGGACGAAAGCAATCAAGCCAGGATGACCCAATGGGAGATCGCCTTGGGGTTAAGACCTTCCATATGGGACCATAGCTCTCTTGGGCATTCCACATTTGCGGTAAGTGTCATGGGTGGTTACAAATCAGTGAATATGGAGGTCTCTTTTGAGGAAAGGGACGCTGAATTGAACGCCAGGTGGGACGGCGCCTTCCTTCAGGTGGGATTGCATTATTAGACCGCAATACCAAAACCACGCGGATTCAATGGACCGCCCCTGGAATTACCTTCTGATAAGGCATAATTAGCTATTCATTTCCGCTCCGTGTATCCTGAGTCCCAATTGTTGTCTTCTCAACAGATCCAGACTTTGAACAGCCGCGATAGTCTTTATCCAATCTCTGCTTCCAGGTATCAGGAAGCCTCTGGAATCCAAAGTTTCGTCAACTATGAGACCTATATAAAAAGTTCCCACAGGCTTATCTTTGCTGCCCCCGCCCGGGCCAGCAATTCCAGTTACAGACAAGCCTATCCTGGCGTCAAATTTTCTGGCCGCGCCAACAGCCATCTCCCTTGCGCACTGATGGGATACCGCGCCGTACCGATCTATAATCTCATTGGAAACTCCCAGCAAGTCGATCTTTGCCTGGTTGGAATAGGCCACAACAGATCCCATAAACACTTCTGAACTACCAGGGACTTTGGTTATCATGTCACCTATGAGTCCTCCTGTTATTGACTCAGCCAAACCTATTGTTAAGTTATTTTCCTTTAAAATGCCCAAAACTTCCTCTTCCAGGGATAGCCCGACTTTGGAGATTATATTCTCAGGGGCCCTTTGAACAATCAAAGCCTCCTTTTTTTCGAGCAATTCATCCAATCCATCTTCATGTTCCCCAAAAACATCTATTCTGAGTTTGATATACGGAAAACTCGGCAGAAACGCGAGATGATATCCCGGCTCGTCCATTGAAAGATCATTTAAGATTTCTCCGAGTCTGGATTCTGAAAGACCGTAGCAAAGTAGTGTCCTGGTCCTAAAGGCAAGCTTCCTCAAACCCAGGCTATTTGATATGGCTGGGATGCCCTGTTCCCTTAGCATTCTAATGAGTTCCCGTGGAACACCTGGAAAGAAAAGCGCAAGATTTCCGTCTTTATTTATTAAAAACCCAGGAGCGGTTCCATAGTCATTGGGAATCGCCGCGGCCGATTGTGGTATGAGGGCCTGCTTCTTGTTGCTGGAAGACATGGGTCTACCCCAAGCTTTGAACCGCTCTTCTATTTTTACAAGTTGCTCCTGGTTCAGGACAAGCTCCTCCCCTAGATACGCGGCTGCAGCTTGCGCGGTCTTGTCGTCTTCAGTTGGACCGAGGCCACCTGATACGATAGTGATGGAAGCCCTCTGGGCCGCCATATCAAGACAATCTGTTATATCTTCAATATTGTCCCCAACTGATGACATCCCTTGCACAGCTATGCCCGCTGACCTCAGCTCCCGCGCTATTGCCTCGCGGTTAGTGTCCGTGATTACACCATTAACTATTTCATTTCCAACTGTAATAATCCACGCAACGTTTTTGGTTTCCATGTTAATGAGCCTCATCCCAGTTATTGCCAGTTGCTGTTTCCACCACAAGTGGAACAGACAATTGATATGCAGATTCCATTTCCTCTTGTAGTAATTCTGAAGCATCTTGAGCGAGTTGTTCTTTTACTTCCAGAATCAATTCATCGTGAACTTGCAATATCATTCTAATATCTTTCCCATATTGTTTAATTCTCTGGTTGACCTTGATCATGGCCAATTTCATGAGATCTGCTGCGGAACCTTGAATTGTCGTATTTATCGCCACCCTATGGGCGGCCTGTCTGGTGATCTTATTAGAGCTATTAAGGTCCGGAAGCTGCCGTTTTCTACCAAGAATTGTTTTTACATATCCTTTTTTCCCAGCCTCAATAGGCGTCTCGTCCATATAGGCTTTCACACCGGAGTATGTTTTATAATAGTCTTGAAGATATTTTTCCGCCATCTTCATTCCAACCCCGATCTGACCGGCAAGCTTAAAGGACCCCATTCCATAAATGATTCCGAAATTGATCTCTTTTGCCTTTCGCCTCATGTCAGGGGTGACTTTTGCCGGTGCGCCACCAAAAACACTTGCCGCGGTTATAGCGTGGATATCCTCATTGGAGGTAAACGCCTCTATCAGACGTCTATCCCCTGATAGGTGGGCCATCACTCTAAGCTCAATCTGCGAATAATCCGCGGCCACAAACACGAACCCCTTTTCTGGGACAAAGGCTTGTCTGATTTTTCTGCCTTCTTCTGTTCTTATTGGGATGTTCTGAAGGTTGGGATCAGATGACGACAGTCTACCTGTCGCGGCTACCGCTTGATTATAAGACGTGTGTATTCTGCCGGTCTCTCGATTTACAAGTTCAGTCAACGCGTCCACATAAGTTGATTTCAGCTTGAATATCGATCTGTAATCCAACACCTTTCTTGGGAGGTCATGCTCTAGGGCCAGCTTTTCAAGAACATCCAGGGATGTGGATTTACCGGTTTTTGTTTTTTTTATGGATTTTAGGCCCAGCTTGTCGAAAAGGATGGCGCTGAGTTGTTTCGGGGAATTGATATTGAAATTTTCGCCAGCCAAATCATAAATTTCCTTTTTAATCGCTTCCAACCTTTGACCGAATTCCTGGGAAAGGGATTTGAGCTTAAAAGGATCCACCTTGACACCAGTCAACTCCATATCTACGAGGATCGGAATCAAAGGGAGCTCTATTCGATCGAACAGATCCGCAAGTTCCTCTTCAACAAGCCTTGGACAGAGGATATTGGAAACCCTGAATGTAACGTCCGCGTCTTCACATGAATATATCTTGGCTTCCTCTATGGGAGTTTTGTCAAAAGTTATCTGGTTCTTACCAACGCCGATTAGATCTGATATGGGTATCATTTTGTGGTTCAGGTGGATTTGAGACAGATCAGCCAGTGAATGGCCTCTTCTTGCCGAATCGATAAGATATGAAGCGATCATGGTGTCACAGGATATTCCTCTTAATTCAATTCCCTCCTTTTTCAGAACTATCATGTCGTACTTGATGTTCTGGCCTATCTTTTCAATGTTCTCATCTTCAAGGATCGGTTTTAATTCTTGCAGAGTGGCAGATTTATCAAGTTGGTCGCCCTGGGTATGGGCCAGAGGGATGTATGAGGCTTCACCTTCCACACAGGAAAAAGATATGCCCACAAGATCCGCCAATACCGGATACTCAGAGGTGGTCTCAAGATCCACTGCAAACCTTTTGGCCTTCTTGAGCTTTTCTATCAATTCTTCCAGTTCGGACGGAGAGGTAATGCTCTTATATTCAGAAAAGTCGAGCTGGGCTGATTGTGGCAGTTCAGAGAGCAGCCTGGTAAATTCAAGCTCCTGGTAAATTCTCTTAATTTCACCTATGGATTCCTTTCCCCTACAAAGATCATCAATAGTTACATCTATGGGAGTCTCCATGTTCAATTTTATCAAATTCCTTGACAAAATGGCAAAGTCCTGATTCTTTCCAAGGCTGTTCCTGGCTCTTGCGGGTTCAATATTGCTGACGTCATTTAAGATATTGTCCAAAGATCCATACTTTGCCAACAGAGAAGCCGCGGTCTTTTGACCTATTCCCGGAACCCCTGGCACATTATCTGATGAGTCGCCCACCATTGCCATGAGATCCAATAACTTATCAGGTCTTACTCCGAACTTTTTTTCAACTTCTTCTGGAGTGTATTGTTTATCAGTTTGGGGGTCCCACATTATTACTCTGTCGTCAACCAACTGCATGAGATCCTTGTCACCTGACACTATAACCACTTCCCAGGATCTTTCCTTTGCTTGTTTGACAAGGGTGGCCACAATGTCATCCGCCTCATAACCCTGACTGGAAATCGAAGGTAAGGCGTAAGCGTCCACCAGATCATGTATCTTTGATATTTGAAGCCTCAGTTCCTCAGGCATTGGCGGTCTGTTTGCCTTATAATCCTCATACATTTCATGCCTGAATGTGGGGCCCTTTGAATCGAACACAACAGCCAATCTATCCGGCGCTTTGTCTTTTAACGTTTTATTGATCATATTCGCGAACCCGAATACAGCCCCTGTTGGAAAACCGCCGCTCGTGGAAAGCCCACCTGTTGCATGATACGCTCTATAAATAAAAGAGCTGGCGTCTATAAT
>CAZFJT010000246.1:4591-5598 GCA_964519135.1 uncultured Syntrophales bacterium
TCTATAATGAATAGAGATTCTTTGGATTTCACAGACCACATCCCCTCATTTTGTAACTCAGGAGTCCTGGTGAGAATATCTGAAATGAACTCATGGCTACGATCTAAGTGTCCAACACAGCGTTTGGCCGAATTCACGCCAAGCGCTAAACACGGGCAACCCTAGTCTCGGCATTGTAAACAGTTTTGTGGGCGCTACTCAAAATGCTTTCAAACAAATTATTCTTTTCCAGGTTTGCCCTGTGCCCGATTAAAATCAGCTTCGATCTGGCCCTGCTAAGCGAAACATTAAGCCTCTTCTCGTCGGCCAGGAATGAAGTCACATTATCAGAGCGTGAGAGGGAGAGTATAATCTCTTCCCTTTCTCCGCCCTGAAACCTATCCACTGTATTGATGGTAATCGATGGATCATAAATCCCCAAATCGGTCATCCTTTCCCTGATCAACGCTTGCTGGGCCCTATATGGAGTTATGATTCCGATCTGATTCATGGGAACACCCCCTAGGACCAATGCTCCTGTTATGGACGCGGCTGCGTCAGCTTCATCCAAATTAGCCTTACCAGCCCCTGCTCCTGGAGTGTCCACAAATACGACAGGAATATCTGGGTCGATGATCTCAGCCATCAGAGAACCTTCCGCACAGTAACCATCCAAGGACAGCCTGCGCTTGGCCACGCATTCAGCAGGCGCCAGCATGCCATCATAAAACAATTGGGACACAATATCCTGAATAGTCTCGTTCATTCTATATTGAATGGGCAGTCTGGATATGTTCGATTCAGGACCTGTTAGGAACAGTCTCTCAAATAAGGATCTCTCCAAACCCCATCGATCGGCCGGGTTTTCTTGCGTATCAGAGGAGTTGGCTATTGGAGGCAGTTGTTGGTGATCCCCTCCAAGGACGAACTTTGGACCTAAAGCTATAACTCCCAACGCGGACGGCTCATCCACTTGGCCTGCTTCGTCCAATACAACCCGGTCGAATCTCTGCGACAAAAAGGCCGGA
>CAZFJT010000247.1:0-5594 GCA_964519135.1 uncultured Syntrophales bacterium
CAACATTTATAAGCAACTTTGCCTAACATTTGATCCATAACATCCTGATATCACATTCCATGGATAAATGTAGTCTCGTATACTAGAAAATGTGCTATCGTAAGAGCCCCATATTACTAGAAAGTAAACCGGACAACAGTGGAACCAGAACAAAAAAAACTTATTCATGGAAGTGGCAAGGGTATCCTATGTACATTTTTTATTTGCCCAGACTAGTCGAAGTGATATATGTAATGAGAATAACTGGGCAAATCCAGGAGAGTTAAATAATGTCAATAAAAAAAAGATTACGAGATCTTTCAGCGGAGTTGTGCGGTAACGCCCATGTTTTGGACGTTCGAATTGGTCTAACCTATACCGCCGTCAGATTGGAAGACGGAAGAACTGGGCTCGCTTATACCATGGGAAGAAGCGCCGCTGGATGTTCGGTGTTTCGAGGCTGCCGTCCATTCAGGGGCAAACCGGCAGATCAACTCCTTCAGCTTCTTGAATCTTCAGACCCTCTGGAGACGACTCTAGGTCTTGCCACATGTAATTCTGTTTTCAACATAGCCCCATCCCAGGGAATAACAGGGGATGTGCTCACGGCCCTTGAGACTTCGCTTTCCGACCACGTGGTTATGGTAGGTTACTTTGGTCCACTTGTTCCAATCTTGGAGAATAAATCGGCAAGCCTTGTAATATATGAGGAATCAGAATCAAAGGCTGCCCGGTTGCGTCCCGCTTCAGAAGCTTGTCAGGGGCTTAGAGTCGGTGATGTAGCTTTTATTACCTCCACCTCGATTATCAATGGCGCCATAGACAGCCTTCTAGAGGCTGCAACAAGATGTCGGGAGGTAGCGCTACTTGGACCTTCAACTCCTTTGGCGGCTGAGGTCTTTAAAAACACTCCTGTAACTATGCTTTCCGGAATGGTAGTTGATAACCCTGACGACCTGTTAGCTGTTGTTAGCGAAGCCTGTGGAACTAGATTTTTTGGGCCTCATGTAACCAAGTGGAACGTACGCCTTAAGAAATAGTTATTTGCGCCATACCATGAGGCCGCTGTTACTCGGCTATCACCTGATTCCAAATAGATGGCGTCCAATTCATGGGCTACTATTGAACAGCCGTATTGGTCCCTGACGGACTTGGCGCCTCCGGTATGGTCATAGTGGCAATGCGTGAGTAGTAAGTGTTGTAATTGGACCTCAGGCTTCAGGCATTCGTTGATATTCTCGACCAATTGCCCATGGCTTTTACCGGTCCCCGCGTCGATCAACGCGGCTTTATCGCCGAAACGAATAAGATAGACGCACGCGTCCGAGTTATGGGTAAGTCCCATGCCTCCCACTTGCCAAATATTCTTATGCGCCCTAACTATCAATTATATGCTCCGCTCATTCAAATCATGGATTGCATCATCTGTTTAATATTATAACAGTTTATCCAGCTTATTATCATTGGGCCTTCATGGAAAGAGAAATACGTGAAACGGTTTCCATCACCTTATCCAGCCCGTATTTGTCGATCATTGATTCCAGCGCGATCTGCGCTTCCTGCGGTTTAGTGTCCTCCTCCACTTCCACCTCTCGCTCCTCATATATCAGGACATTATTCAAACACTTTTGAACACACATGGGTTCTGAAAGGTCTGGATCACTTTCACACATGTCGCATTTTAAAGGAAGACCGGAATCAGGCTCTTTGAAAAGATCCCTTGATGGGCACGAAGCCCGGCAAAAACCGCACTCATCATATTCCTTTCCATCAATAATATACTTGTCTCTTCCCATGCATTCCGCAGGAGTATACTCGCCGGCAAAAACCGGAAGCCAGATATTTTTCAGTCTGTGACTCACCACGTGGATACGGGCCCTTGCCGGATTGACACTGCTGTACCTTGGCGTTGAATGAAACGTTGAGCATATGATCTCACAGGCCCGGCATCCGTTACATTTGTCGGCGTCTATTTTGATAGTTTTGATTTTTTTTGTTGTCTTAGACATCTTTCAGTATCCCTCTCTTTTCCAGATCATCGGCCACATATCCCAGATCCAGCTCTTCCAGCCGCTGTCTTGTTGGAATTCCATTCATGTTCCATCCCTTGAACTTGTAATAGGTTGACAAAAGCTCATCTTCGAGTTCAGGAAATCTTCTCTTCCAATGGTCTTCAGGCGGCTTTTCATCCGCTCTGGTCATGCCTCTCCTGTTATTGAAAGCCCTGTGAAGATTTCTGTTTCTGTTTACTATTTTCTTTAATCCGGCTTGATCCAGGTCCATGCCGGTGGCTGCAGAGATGATTTTCGGATAATTGTGGATGTGATATGGGGGTTTCAGGCAGAAAGACCCCATTCCAGCGCACAATCCCAGCGCATCGTCTATATTGTGCAACATTTCCATCCAATCCACGATCTCGCTACACATGTCAGGTGTGGGAAAGTAGGGTATGGATTTGTCTCCTCTGGGTTCCCATTCGAGAACATACTGCTTGAATCTTTCATCCGGAACCTGCAACCAGTCTTCCACAAATCTCTCCCTTTGTTCCCTTGTGGGAAAGGCCGATTGAGGGAAATTGCCTTCAATCTGTGTGATACTGATTTTTTCGTTAGTAGTGTACATCAGGTAATATATGGGATCGAGCATACCAAGCTTGAGGGGTAGCTGCTCATGCTTCTTAATGGTGTTGTGATCAAATTTCTCCGCCCCATTGCCGATCTTTCTGGCGGCATAGTAAACTCCATCCGCCAGCGTATCTCCGATCCCTTCTCTGTGGGCGACTCTATCCAACAACCAGAAGAACCTGCCCTCTTTGTCTTTGGGACATCCCTCAAAGTCCTTATCTGTGAGTATGCCATTTTCATAGAGTTCTACCGCAAAAGCCAGTATCTGGGGGGTGGAAAACGAATCTACTCCATATTCGGTGGCCCGCTGGAGGATCTTGAAATTGAATCCAAGGTCATCCACGTAAGCGGCCATAGAGTATGTGAGCTTACCAAAGCACTTCATCATGTATTTCCTGCCGCCAACCGCTTCTGAACTGACCAAGGCGCCACATTGTTGTGGGCAGTTAAAACAGCTAATCAAGCGCTCTATCGCGTTCAATTGAGTGGTGGTCCAGTTTTGCTCATTCTCCTTTGTCCAGAAGTCCCTTCTACGGGTCCTGGCGTTGCCCCACATGAAATTTTCGGTGTGCCACTTTTCATCAGTGTGCTTCATCTCCTGGGGTGAGCCTATTCCAGATAGAATCGTCATTACATCCGGAAGAGGGTTCGAGTTGCGGAAATTGATGTAATCGGTCACTTCGTCCATGAGTTTCATGAACTCTTCACCCTTGGCCAGGTAAACATCTTTGGTTCCACGGACAGCCACGGCCTTGATTTTTTTGTCTCCCATAACAGCGCCGCCTCCAAGCCTGCTAGCGCTGGACCTGGACTGCTCGATGGAAGCCGTGAACACCCTGTTTTCACCTGCCGGACCTATGGCCGCAACCTGCGCTCTTGGCTCGTTCAACTCTTCTCTTATGAGATCCTGGGTCTCAAGCGCGCCCTTACCTTTTAAATGGGAAGCGTCGCGAATTTCCACTTTGTCGTTGTGTATCCATAAATAGATCAATTCCGGGGATTTGTTTCTAAAGATAATCTTGTCGTACCCCGCGTACTTCAATTCAGCGGACCAGAACCCTCCCATCATCGGGTATGCCAGAGTGTCCGATTGTGGGGAGACGAAGCTAACCAGGGTCCTATTGGCGCTATACGCGGGGGTCCCGTTTAAGAGTCCTGTGCTGAATATGAGAAGATTTTCCGGGTCAAAGGCGCCAATCTCAGGGCCCACCCGGTCCCAATGAAGCTTCACGCTAGTTCCCAGGCCTCCCAGATGGGTCTCTATCAAATTTGGATCTGTCTCCACCTTCTCGATATTTCCCCTGGCAAGATCTATTTCCAGATTGTAGCCGGTTTCCGAGTATCTCATTTCTCCCACTCCTAAAGATGAGTCTGTTCAAGCAGATCGGATGTATTATTAAAGCCGTTTGGTTTTGGATGAATTGGATTCACCATTGTTCACCGCCTCTATCCTTACTGCGCATACCTTGTAATCCGGTGTCTTTGAAATTGGATCCAGTGAAGTTCCCAGCAGGAAATTGGCGTTAGCCTCCCAAAAATGAAAATCCATGAATATCGCGCCCTCAGGAACCACATCTCCGGGTCTCGCGAATGTTATTACCTCGCCCCTCCTTGACGTGACTCTGATCGGGTCTCCATTTGTGACACCAAGATTTCCGGCGTCCGCGTAATTTATCTGGGCTATCGGTTTGGGAATCTCCTTGTGCAATGAGGGACACCGCCCAGTCATTGTCCTGGTGTGGTAGTGGGCGTAGCGTCTACCTGTAGTAAGAATAAAAGGATATTCCTCATCAGGGAGTTCCTCAGAGGGCCTGTAATCAATAACCGAGAAAAGACCCAGCCCCCTTGTAAACTTGCCTTGATGCAGAAACTTTGTTCCTGGATGATCGGTCGCTGGGCAGGGCCATTGAACGCCATAAGGTTCGAGCCGACTGTAATTTATGCCAAAGTATGAAGGTGTAAGGCTTGCCATCTCATTGAATACATCCTCAGGAGAAGAGTAATCCATTGGGACGCCAAGTCTTCGGCCGATTTGGGCAAGGATCATCCAGTCGGGCCTAGATTCTCCAGGAGAGGCCACTGCCTTGCGTATTCTTTGTACCTTCCTCTCACTATTTGTGAATGTGCCGTCCTTTTCAGCCCAACAGGCGGCAGGCAGGACTACGTGGGCCAATTCCGCTGTCTCGGTCAAGAAGATGTCTTGTACCGCAAGGAATTCTGCAGATTGCAACGCCTTGGTTACATGATGGGTATTGGGATCACTGGCCACTGAGTTTTCCCCGACAATAAACATGCCCCTGACGCTTCCATCGATAAGCCTGTCCATCATCTCAGGTATTGTGCGCCCGAGTTCAGGGGAGAGTTTGGCGGACCAGGCCTTTTCGAATTTTGCTTTGTTAGACGGGTCAGTGACGACCTGGTAACCTGGGTACACATTTGGAAGAGCGCCCATATCGCAAGCGCCCTGCACATTGTTCTGACCCCGTAAAGGATTTACTCCGCTGGATTCCTTTCCTATGTGACCTGTGAGCATAGCCAGATTGGCCAGGGATTTCACATTGTCCACACCATGGGAGTGCTCGGTAATACCCAGGGTGTAGAGTATCGCCGATGGCTCGGATGTCGCGTATAACCTTGCCACTTCACGTATGGTCTCAGGCGACACGCCGCATATTTCCGAAGCTCTTTCTGGCGTATATTCCTTGATCGTTTTTTCCAGGTCCTCAAAGCCTTCTGTCCGGTTATCAATGAATTCCTTATTATGAAGGCCCCGGGTGATTATCTCGTTCATCATTCCATTTATAAAAGCCACGTCGGTCCCGAACTTGATCCTCACATGTATATCAGCCACAACGGTTATATGGATCTTCCTGGGGTCCACTACGATTATCCTTGCGCCTTTAAGCTTGGCCTTGAATACCCGGTGGGCTATCAATGGATGAGCCTCGGTGGTGTTGGAGCCGATTATAAATAGACACTTTGCATTTTCGA
>CAZFJT010000248.1:0-5591 GCA_964519135.1 uncultured Syntrophales bacterium
GGTTAAGTCCGGCGTGACCCCGTACAATTCTTGCGCGCCGCCTGGAGATACTCTGAATCCTGTCATAACCTCGTCGAATACCAACAGGCTGGAATGTTCGTCACACATTCTTCTCAGTCCTTTGAGAAAATCCGCATTAGGCGGTACGACTCCCATATTCCCGGCCACAGGCTCAACAATAATAGCCGCGACCTGGCCTCTGTTTGCCCCCATTAATTCAGTGACGTTATCCAGGTTGTTAAATTGAGCGATAAGGGTTCCCTTGACAGTGTCCGCAGGGACCCCCATTGAATCAGGTGTGGAAAAGGTGGCAGCCCCAGAGCCAGCTTTTGCCAATAATGAGTCACTATGGCCATGGTAACAGCCTGAAAATTTAAGTATCTTGTCCTTTGAAGTATAGCCCCTTGCCAAACGGATGGCGCTCATTCCCGCCTCTGTGCCTGAATTCACTAGCCTCACCATCTCTATGGAAGGGACCATTTCGCATATCAGTTCCGCGATTTCCACTTCAGCCTTTGTGGGCGCCCCAAAAGACGCGCCGTTTTTCAAGGCCTTCTGGATTGCTTCAGTTACTTCATCAACAGAGTGGCCAAGTATCATGGGTCCCCAAGATCCCACATAGTCTATGAATTCCGCTCCATCCACATCAAAGACCCTTGACCCCTTTGCAGACTCTATAAACAATGGGTTCAAGTCCACTGATTTAAACGCTCGCACAGGGGAGTTCACGCCCCCTGGTATTAACTTTACGGCTTCATCCAACAATTTCTTTGATACCGCGGTTTCCATGTTCATTCTCTCAATCCAGCTTCAAGCTGTGTGATTATCGTCTTCTTCAAAGTAAACCATGCTGACCTTTTTCAGTTCCTTTTCACTGAACAGTATCTCATGGTCAAGGATAGCGGGATGTTGGCTCATCCTGTTGACAATTTCCAGGCATTCGGCCTCTGAGGAAGCGTGGGCCATTGTAAACAGTGTTCCCCCCTTTTCGGAGAAAGCCGGTCTCTCATAACAATGGGTCACCTCGTCAAATGAGGCGAGAAATTGGCCCGCTTCTTCCACCCTATTGGGGTCCACCGTCCAAACCACCATTCCATTGAAGCCGATTCCGGCCTCTATATGTCTTATCATAGCGCCGACGCGCCTAATGATTCCCTGTTCCTTCATGCGTTTTACTCGCTCGATAACGTGGGCCTCATCCAAACCCAATTTTGAGGCAATTGTCGCATAAGGCTCAGGATCAGCTCCAAGGTCGCCCTGGAGTAGCACAAGAATACCTTTATCAATATGGTCGAGTTTCAGTTCCTGGAGGGCCATAGGCTTTATCCTGTTCCAATTATGGTATATATATCGAACATGAACTTTGATTACATTAATAATCCGCCGATCTGCTTTGTCTTTGCTTTGGGGCTTGAAGTTTCGCCCCTCATTGAACATTCACAAGTACTACGAACGTGGCGCAAAGGCAAGTCCCGTCATTGGGAGGCAATGTGTAACGGAATCCCGGTCAGGATAGTCAGAACAGGGATTGGTCCCAATAGGGCCAAAATAGCCTTACAGGATCTGGATTATAAACCCGCGATAATAATTAACTCAGGTTCAGCGGGCGCGCTCTCCCCTGATCTGCGTGTAGGCCACATGGTGATTCCAAATCAGACAGTTGGACTGGCTAACAAAGGTCGCCCCCTTCAATGTGACGGAGATCTTGCAGAGCGATTGTCACAAGCCGGACTGGAGAGAGGACATAAACCTCGACTTAAGCCTCTTGTCACTTCAGATAAGCCGATATTTTTAACCAAAGAAAGAATGGATATCCATGAAAGGACCAATTGTTGGGCGGTTGATATGGAGGCGTACGCAATTGCCGAGGTCGCAAGGCATATTGGAGCAAGATTCGCTTGCCTCAAGGTTATCTCAGACTCATTATCCCATTCCAAATTACCTGGAAAGCCATCTAAAAAGGAGACCCTAAGAAAACCTTGGAAGATTCCCTTAGCATTATGGGATATTGCCCATTGGTCCCTTTTCATCCGCTCATTCAAGAGATCATTGAATCTGCTTCCTCCCATACTGATGGGTTTTTTAGACTCAATGGATAAGATTTAACGGACTTGACATAATTGGATTCGGTTTAATCATTATGTAATCGGTTTGTCGTTACACTGTGATAGGAGTCCTTGGACGGTTCATGGTATAGTGAAGTTTTTAGATTATTCTAATCAAGGTGTGAGATATGACTGATTACGATAATTATCAGGGCGCCTCAGGGAGTGAACCTCCCCCTCCAATATCACCTTCATCCGAACACCACCTGAACCGGTATCCCCAGGATTATTCCGGTCAGCCCCGGGGACGGGAAGAAGGGGACCAGGCTTACCTGATACTAATACTTGGCGTACTCTCTCTCATGTGCTGCTTTCCCCTTGGTATAGCGGCGTGGATAATGGGGAACAGGCAATTGAGCAAGATTTCCCAAGGGCGAATTTCATCCAAGAACTCAGGTGTTATTAAAGTGGGCCGCGCGTTGGGAATAATAGGAGTCATTCTAGGGGCCCTGTCTGTGATATTGTTTGTTACGGCTATTCCCAAACTTGACATGGAAGAGATGTGGGAGAACTTTTCCGCGAAACCACTTGCGCCTGAACATGTGGCCTACATCGGCCATTGGGAGGGAAACAAGGGAACAGTCATAGATATCAAGGCCAGTGGCAGGGCTAACTTCAAAACCAAGAGCACAAAAGTTGAAGGTGGTGTGGTAAAAATTGAAGGGGACACACTCACCATATGGTTGGGTATTAAGAAGGAATGGAAGATCAGGCAAAAACCGACACTTGAGGATAGCGGTTGGCTGATGCAATTGGATGATGAGGTATTCAGAAAGAGTGGTCCAGGAAAACTCGCTAGCGCATTTCCATCTTGAGAGTGAAGATTTGCTCTAGTGATCAAAGTCGAAAGAGCTGCTCCGGGCAGCGGGAGTCTGATGAGCAAAGTTTCCTGAGCCTGCGAATTTAGACACAGCGAATCGGATCTCCCGCCAACAGGCGCTCTGCCTGTGCTTGTGAGTCATAGCCAAACACAGTCTACACGAGATGACCTTTATTTTTTACATATCAAATGCGCTTAGGAAGCAAGGCCTTGCGTTACTCAGGATTTACTCGCTGGCAGTGGATTCAGCGGAAAATTCCATGCTAATACCATAAGCCCCCTATTCTCCTCCTGGGTCTAACTACCCTTATATCAGGTGTTTTGATCTCCCTTATAGGCTCAGGTTCATGGGGATAGGAGTCTTGAAATCCAAATTCCTTCTCAATTTCCATTAATCTGTCTATTCTGTCCTGGGTTTTAGGGTGAGTTCTCAATATGGAAGGTTCGGGAATCTTCTGGCCGGGCATCAGTATTTTTTCAAATAAAGCCCCTGATATCTTTTCCAGTTTTGCAAGGGCTGAAGCGAGCCCCCTTGGATCACGAGTCAGTTTGACCGCCTCGAGGTCAGCGTCATATTCCCTTGTCCTTGAGAGGGCTAATTGCAAAAGAGAGCTGAGCGTAGGCGCGAATATAAGAATAAGGACCAAAATCCATGGAACATGGGCTTGGCCGATAATAATCAAGGGTAGGTTAATAAGTAGTAGAATTTGCCCAACCCATGACATCGCGTTGACCATCTGGCTCACCACGTCTGCCATGCTCATTATCCAGCCGTCATCATTAACCACATGGCTGATTTCATGGGCCAGAACGCCCCTTATTTCTCTAGCGCTGAATGTTCGCAATAGGCCGTGTGTAACTGCGATTACCGCGTTTCCACTTTCTCCAACAGTAAAAGCGTTTGGGATACGACTGGGGATATAGTAAAGCTTTGGCGTCCTATCAAGTTTCGCTTTTCTGGACAAGTCTTCCAGAGTCATTACCAAGGAACGGGCCGACCCCCTATCCAAAGGGGACGCGTTGTACATCTTCAAGATCAATTTGGGGGAGACCTTTGGCGCCAGCAGCATCAATATCAAGGCAAAACCTGATAACCATAACACACCAAGCCAACCCCACAGGAACCAGCCCATTATTGAACAGAGACCCACCATCCCGGCCACCAGCAGGATTGAATGGAGCTGATTTCTCAAGTCATGTCTCTCAGTGGAATAGAATCTTTCGGTCATCTTGTGCGCTCCTTGTGCTTTGACTCACCCTGGGCTTGAATCTATATATTGGAGATTTGCCAATTGCGTCAATTATTGGTATTACCTGTGGATAAAAGAGCTTACTTGCCTGTAAACTCGACCTGGGAATAATTTAACCATAAGGGCGTGGATCATAAAGGGCCCGGCTGATTAGAAGAATGAAAAACCTCCTTTATTCTAATTACATCGACGAAAAAACGCAAAAACATATAATAGTAATTTTTATTGGTCTCTTTATGACGATGGCCCTAGCAGTAAACTATTATTACCATACATCTTCAGCAGCTTTGGCGCACCCTGATAACGCCGCCACATTTAAAAGCTTTTCAGGGTCTTTTCAACGTTATTGCGAAATAATGCCAAAGGCCTGGCGCCCTAGACTGTTCTCAAACTATCTGGCGGGTTTTTTGGTCGGGAGAGAATCCAAAGGTCGGGCTCTAGCCTCTTCAATAGGTCTATGGAGCGCTTTTTGGTTTTTCATTTGTTCATGCGCGTATTTGGCCATAGACAGGCGTTATGGGATTTACTTGATTCTAGGAACCTTTGCGGCCCTGAACTACTCTCTCACACCAATGGCCCAAGCGAGGATCTATCCTTGGGATCTACCTCCAATGTTCTTTTTTATTCTAATATATTATCTTTGCACAGCCAGGCGTGGCTGGGCCCTGATTATTGCCTTGGCTGTGGGCGTTGGATTCAAAGAAACCGTAGCTGTGGGGTGTATTGTCTTTCTTTTTTGGACTGAGTGGACGATCAAGACCAGGTTAATGTTTTTCGCTCTGTCGGCTATTGCCTGCGCGGGAGTCAAGATAGGCATTGATTTGATAACGAACAACCCGGCCCTAGGATATACAATGATAACAGACTTTTACGGACCCCTTGTGGGCGTCGGAGTAGAGTCAAAGGGAATCATGTATAATATTAATGCAATTTTCAAAGTGTACCTTAATCATCCAATTTTTATCAATGGAGGCTCTTTTTTGATTTTTCTTCTTCTGCCTGTGAAGTGTTCCGAAGCTATTATGTGGAAAACCGTAGGGTTGATATTTCTTCTAGGGGTTATGATGTTTGGTGTGATTAATGAATACAGGATCTTTGTGGAGATGATACCCGTGTCATTGTGGGGTATTTACATGTACATAGACGATGTGGTCCCCTCACATCAGCTTAAATGATCACTATAGGCTTTTCAGGCTGTTTCTTTGGAATCTTGCGCGGCCTATCTTGATATTGGATAACCTTTTTGCTTAACTGTTTTTGGCAATCTATCCGAGAAGTTTGATAAATTAGCTTTTAGCTCTTTAGGAGTAAACAAGGACGTAATTTCTGTTTCAAGTAATTTTAAACTTTTACAAGCTTATAGAGTATCTAACGATTTTAAATTATTACCTCTAGATCGTCGTAAATGGATACTCT
>CAZFJT010000249.1:0-2985 GCA_964519135.1 uncultured Syntrophales bacterium
TGTTCGAGGACCGCGGTTTTCAGGTTTACCAGGCTTATGACGGCCTTGAAACCATAGACATCTTCATGTCTGAAACCCCCGATGTAGCTATTGTTGACATACAAATGCCGAAATTGGATGGAGTTGAGGTCCTTCGCGCAATAAAGGAGAAAAAGGAAGACACCATAGTAATTATGATGACAGGCGCAGGCACTGAAGAGACCGCTCTCCAATGTATGAGATTGGGCGCGGATGAATACCTAAGAAAGCCTTTCAATCCTACTGAGGTGGTCACAACATCACTCAAGCTACTCGAGGGGCGCGCTACAGAGCGTGAGAACAAGCGGCTCAGGGAGACCGTAAGGAATATGGAAAGGTATCTGGCCCATGTGACCACGATTATAAGTGAAGCGCTCATCACATCGGACCTGGAAGGGACCATAAAATTCGTGAATAAGTCGGCAATTGATCTTTGGGGATATCCTGAAAAGGAAATACTTGGAAAGAACGTTAAGTTCTTGATCAGCGGTCCTTCGGAAACGCTTGTCCACAAGGATCTAATCAATGACACCATTAAAGTGGGAAATGCGGAAGGGGAATTCCATTTTCGTAAGAGTGATGGGACATCCTTTCCAGGATATCTGTCCACTTCAACCATAGAACAGCGTGGAAAGATATCTGGGGTTGCAATACTTGTCACTGATCTCAGCAGACTCAGGGACATGGAAACCAGATTGCAGAAATCCGAAAAACTGGCGTCATTGGGACGCGTTGTTGAAGGGGTGGCCCATGAAGTAAGGAACTGTCTGACAAGCCTAGGGGGATTTGCAAGAAGATTGGGGGGGCTTGTCAAGGAAGTGGACCGTGGACAAGAATATGCGAACATTTTGCTCGGCGATGTGGAGCGGCTGGAGAAGATGGTCAGGGAAATAGAAGACTATGTTAAATACGCGAAATTCTATTCATTCAAGTTCAACAGAATTAATCTCGCCTCCACTGTCAGGGAAAGTCATGAAGAAGCCCTTGTTCAAGCGCCTGAAAAATCCAAGGAACTGGTTGATTTTAACATGGTCCTGGATAAAGAAGTCCCTGAAATAGAAGCGGATCCTAACGCGTTAAAAGAGGCGTTCTCCCAAATCATGGTTAACGCGTACGAAGCCATGCCTAAAGGCGGAAAATTAACATTAAAAATATCTCCCAGTGGACATGGAGTTATGATCAGTTTCTCGGATACCGGCTCTGGAATTAGACATGAGGAGATCAGTGACATTTTCAGTCCATTTGTAACTTCAAAAACATCAGGCGCGGGAATGGGATTAAGTAAAGTTTATCTCTTGGTGGAAGAGCATGGAGGTAGTATAAACGTCAAATCAAGTCCTGGGGAAGGTACCACCTTTCAGGTGTTCCTGCCTGTGGATAGGAGGGTTTACAGGCCGTTCCTTTTCCACTCCAGATCCAGGGAGGGAACAGCCTAATGGGCGTAAAGCCCAGGGATGTTTATTAAGTTTGGACTTTGGCTTGACGGTCGGGGTGTATCTCAGAAATCTGGGAAAGCCCTTGTATAGATTTTTACCACCAGGAGCTTTAGATGAAAAGGGAACGTATATTATTTCAAATTACGTTTATTATTATATTCACCGGCCTATTCAATTATTCAGCCCATTGCGACATATACGTGAGAATTCATAAAAACGGACACAAGGAGTTTACTAATAGACCCTCAGGTCCTGGCTGGGTGTTTCACATGCGTGAATCAGGATACCAGCCGGTGATAAAATTCACCAATAAAAAAGGAGAATTCAAGTCGGTACAACGAATAATAAAAGAGGTTTCTGAAAAATATGAGATCGATTCAGCGCTGGTAAAAGCTATAGTGACTGTGGAATCCAATTCAAATCCCAAAGCGGTTTCCAAAAAGGGCGCCCAAGGCCTAATGCAGCTTATGCCTTCCACGGCTCGACAGCTAAAGGTCGACCGCCCCTTTGACCCCCGGGAAAACATTGTTGGAGGAGTAAAATACATAAAGGGGCTACTGGCGTCATACGGTGATCTTAGACTTGCCCTTGCCGCGTACAACGCAGGACCAGGCACAGTGAAGAAGTTCGCGGGTATCCCGCCGTATAGGGAAACCATTGATTACGTGAAGAAGGTTTTGAGATTTTATAAAAAATTCAAAAAGGAGGGGTGACAGCGCGCCTGAAAATATGATGGGAAGGTCATCTTTTTCTTCGTTAATTAAATATGCCCCTAATCTGCTTACCATGGGCAGGATTGTGCTGGTTCCACCAATAGTGGTTCTGCTCTTTTTCCCGGGCAAGCTGGCTTCAGCAGCGGCTGCCTTTATTTTTATCATTGCATCAATAACCGATTTCTTTGATGGATTTGTTGCGCGTAAGTTTGGCGTTGAGTCTTCATTTGGTAAACTCATGGACCCCATAGCCGACAAGGTGCTCGTCACATCCACTCTGATAATGCTTATAGCCCTGGACAGAGTCGCGGCCTGGATAGTCGCGGTCATAATATCCAGGGAAGTGGCAGTGAGCGCTCTTAGAGCTGTCTCTCAAAAATGGGACACCACTTTGTCTCCAAGTCCCATAGGGAAAACAAAAGCGGTCATGCAGTTCGTGGCGATCGTCCCTCTTATGATTCATTACAAGTATAAGATATTTTTTGAGATCGACTTCCACCTCATAGGCACTGCTCTCATCTATATTGCCATGATCCTTACAGTGTGGTCAGGGGTGGATTATTTCTATAAATTTTACAAGGAATATGAGTCAAACTAGGAGAATCAGTGTGTATATAGATGTGGCGCTCTCAATAATGCCGTGGGGTATTATGGTCCGGGTGGCGGAGGGAGAGGGATTCGAACCCCCGGACCTTTCGGTCAACGGTTTTCAAGACCGCCGCCTTCGACCGCTCGGCCATCCCTCCAGTCCGCCGATGCTATCCGATGGTCCTGAACGTGTCAAGCGACGACTGTCACACGATTTTCCTCCGGCGATT
>CAZFJT010000249.1:2995-5020 GCA_964519135.1 uncultured Syntrophales bacterium
CACTCGGCCATCCCTCCATCGGCAATGCTAGCTGCAAAATCACCCTATGTCAAGATCAGATCCTTTCGCCTATTTGCGGCTGAGAATAGTATCTGTAAAGCATTAACCACGTTCAGTTTGAAAAAATTACAGAGGAATGATAGTAAGTACAAATCGTTAAGCTATTATTCTGAATTCCGGGTTTGAAGTATCTAAATATACTGTCGCGCCCATTGGTAGTGTGAGATTGGGAAGAGCGTGTCCGTGTGGGTAACCCTTAATGATTGGAATTTCACTGTCTCGAGTCAGATCAAAGGCAAGATCTCCAGCTTGATCGCGCAAACAAGCTCCCTTTGGGCCAACAAAGTGCCCTAGAATTATAGCGCGAAGATTATCCAATACTCCGGACAGCTTGAGTTGAGTAAACATCCTGTCTATTCTATAAGCTGGCTCCCCAATATCTTCAAGGACCATTATAGCCCCGGAATAATGGGGGCTATGATTGGTTCCCATCAAGGCTGTGATCATGGAGAGGCATCCGCCTAGTAGTGGCCCTGTGGCCTTTCCTTCCCTTATCACTTTTAATGAGTTAAGTGCGTCTTGTGGAATCAGGCTCTTGGAATCTATATCACTAAATAGTAGATTGAACAGGCTCTCCTTGCTAATCGCGTCGAGCCCTTTTGCCAGTTGGCCGGCCAATGACGGACCAGCGAACGTCACCAGCCGAAGTTTGTTGAACATGGCCATTTGAAGGGCTGTGAGATCACTCATTCCAACCAGGGGTTTAGGCGATTTTTCCAATTGCCGGTAATCTATATTATTGAGTATTCGCATTGATCCATAGCCGCCTCTGGCAAAAAACACGGCCTTTACATCCCTGCGCGCAAGCATTGAATTCAGGTCATTGGATCTCTGATGGTCGGTTCCTGCGAGATAGCCGGTATTTCCAAGAACATTTTCACCAAGTATGACATTCAAACCCCATTCCTTAAGGACGGAAATACCTTTTTCCAAAAGAACACCCTCAACAGGACCTGAAACAGCCACTACTCCAACTGTGTTCCCGGATCTCAATGAATTTGATATAAGTGTTTCATTCATTTGGGAAGCTGTCCTGTTTGCTTTAGGGCCTCATACGCAATAATACCAGCTGCAGTGGAGAGATTAAGGCTTCTCACCGACCCATCCAATACAGGTATGCGAGCGACTCTCTCTCCATATTCCGCAAACATCTCAGGACCAAGTCCCCGTGTTTCAGGTCCGAGAATGATGATATCATCGGCCCCATATTCAATCTCATGGTAAGGGCGCCCACGTTTACTTGTCGTTAGAACAAATAACCCATTATCATTTACCTGGGAAAAAGACTCAAAATCATCCCACAATCTTAGATCAACTCTCTTCCAATAGTCCAGGCCGGCTCTTTTGACCCGCCTATCATCCAATTCAAATCCAAGCGGCTTTATAAGGTGGAGAGTGGCGCCTATCGCGATGCAGAGTCTACCAATATTGCCGGTGTTTGGTGGTATCTCAGGATTCAATAGGGCAATACTTATCATGTTGAAGAATTATCCTTGGCATTAACTTTGAAAGTATGAGCCTGGCAGCGTCCTTAACGCTGGGTTTTGGGACTATGTCGTCCTCGCTGAAGCCCCTGGCCAGGAGAAAAGCATTGTCCCATGTGTGCGCGCCTGTGAAGATATCTTTTGCGCTTAGAGTATCAACCCCAAGGGTGGCTTTAACATCTACGCCCTTTACCGGCAAGCATATCAGGTCAGGCAAATCATATTTATTGTTGGTTCCAAAAAGGGACTGGGAATCAAAAACGGCTTCAAATACAGGGGTATCTTTGGTTCTATCCGGCAATTCCACGTTAAGATCCCCTAAGGTGATACTCTCAAGGTCGCGTTTTATGGCAGCGGCAATCAAAGGAGCATCCATGTTCGAGCGACTGGACTCCCTGAATCGCCCTTTGTGGATCGTATAAATCCTCGTTGGATCCAAAGCCACCGCCAGGGAATCCGGGGTGATGTTTTCTAATCGCGA
>CAZFJT010000249.1:5030-5579 GCA_964519135.1 uncultured Syntrophales bacterium
TCGCGATCTTTGGCTGGATGAAAAATTAAGGTATCCCTTTCTCTGCAATATTGTGTTGAGATATATTTGGGTATGGAGCCTGGTGAATCCATGGTCAGATAGAGATATGAATCCTGACGGATCTCCCACACTATTCAATAACCTGCCTATGAAACCATCAATCTTCCTGTAATAATTTATAAATGTCTCATAAAAAGGGTGGTCTGGATCAAAGGCCGCGTCGTAAAAGAAATGATGTAACCTGTCTGTTCCAGTTATTATTCCTATGAATAGGTCCCAGGGTTCTGTGAGCGCAAGATCCATGATTACCTTTTCTCTGAGATCCAGAGACTTAAATAGTTGATCTATTAACTCATTTTTGTCAGTCCTGCCCTTTTCAAGGTCAGCGTCAATCTTGTAGCCTAGACCCTTGAGCCATGGAATATATCCATCCGGGTAAACGGATCTCTCAAATACAGGCGCGACAAAGCCGGCAATCAGAATCCCATTTAATGGTCTTGCAGGATAGGTGAAAGGCAGATTGACTATTATCGATCTTAAACCCGCTTT
>CAZFJT010000250.1:0-5578 GCA_964519135.1 uncultured Syntrophales bacterium
GTACTATATGGAATAACCTCTCAAAGTAACGGACATGCCGCCAAACGCCCCCATTTTTATGGGGAATGGACTGATGTTAATATCAGCCCATTCCTGTGATTAACCCATTGAATTGATTATTGGAACTATGATCCAGATCCGTTCGCGGTGAGTTTTCGCCCTTCCTCGAATGCCTTTAGGTTGATGTCAACCAGTTTGGGTTTTAAGCTGCTTTTCAAAGTATCAAGGTATACTGATTCCGGCATATCCAGATAATTGGACAGCGCGCCCAAAAACAGTATATTCAGCACCCTTGGGTTTCCTATTTCTTCGGCCTTTTCAGAGCCCTTTATCACAACAGTTGAAGGGATGGTCTTCTTTACTGCGTCAATAATCCCGGAAGGATATTCCTGTTGGCCTGTGAATACCGCTGGAGGCAATATCCTAAGATCATTTATAATTACCTTGCCATCCTTGGATAAAAGAGGAAAGTATCTGACGGTTTCCATCTCTTCAAATGAGATCAGTATATCCGCTTCACCAAGCTTTATAATAGGTGAATTCACCTTTGGACCGAAGCGAACATGGCTGGAAACCGAGCCTCCCCTTTGGGCCATACCGTGTATCTCATTCTTTTTCACATCAAATCCGTTATTCGCGGCCACCTTGGCGAGGATATCACTAACCAGGATAATGCCTTGGCCACCCACTCCAACTATCAAAACATTGTAGATCTTGTTATCGCTCATGACGCCTCCTGGACAGCGGAAAACTTGCACACTTCAAAGCACACTCCGCAACCTACGCAAAGGTTCTCATTGATCTTGGAAAAACCCTTTCTCTTGTCGCCTTCAGCGGGCTCTTCTATCTTTACGAACTCAAGGGCCGGACAGCCGGTGTTGATGCATGCCTTGCATCCTTTGCACACATCCTTGTCTATGGTGAAGGGTTTGTCCGGAAGGACTCTTTCTGTCTTCAAAAGAGCGCAGGGCGCCTCAGCGATAATAACCGAAGGCTCAGGAGTATTAAGCTCGTCTTTGATTATGTCCTGCATTTCCTGAACCTTATATGGGTCTAATTTCCTAACGCGATTGAATCCAAAGGATTCGGCCAGCTTGAACATGTCAACATTAACTGTGGGCTCATTCCTTAAATTCATGCCTGTGCCCGGATGATGCTGGGCGCCTGTCATGGCTGTGGTCCTGTTGTCCATGATAACGACCGTTGTTGATCCGCCATTGTAAGCGAGCTCCAAAAGGGGAGTCATCCCTGAGTGAAAGAAAGTGGAGTCTCCTATGACAGCCACGGCCTTTCCTTGGGCCAATTCACCCAAAGATCTGTCCAGGCCTGACGCGATCCCTATTCCCGCGCCCATGCATAGGCAATGGTCAAGCATCTGAAGCGGCGGTAAAGCCCCCAATGTGTAGCATCCTATGTCACCGGCCACATAGGTCTTGTTCTTTTTCAACGCGGTGAAAGTAGCCCTGTGTGGGCAACCTGGGCACATATTCGGCGGTCTGTTGGGTAACTCGATATTTATGGGAGCCACAGGAGAGGCTGAGGACTTTCCAAAGAGAGCCTCTTCGACTTTTTCAGGAGAAAGCTCCCCACAAAGGCCGGTTAGCTCTTTTCCCTCAACCTGTACGCCCATTAACTTGATGGCGTCTTCAATAAATGGATCCAACTCCTCGATCACAACTAGTCTCTTAACTTTGGAAGCGAATTCTTTTATCATTTTTTCAGGCAGTGGCCATACCATGCCCAGCTTTAAGAATGATGCATTTGGAGCAGCTTCCATTGCATACTGAAGAGGCGCGCCCGCTGAGATGATGCCAAGGTCATCGCCTCTCATTTCGATTCTGTTGTATTTAAAGGTCTCGGCAAATTCAGCAATGTCCTTTAGTCTTTGCTCTATGACAGGGTGGCGCAATCTCGCCATAGCAGGCAGCATTACGTTTTTCATGAAGTCTTTTTTAAGCCCCAACTCCTTTGAGCCTTCCTTACGTTCTCCCAATTCAACCAAGGACATGGAATGGGATATCCTGGTCACACCTCTGAAAATAACTGGGGCGTCGAATTTTTCACTTATTTCAAGGGCTTCCCCTATGAAATCCTTGGCTTCCTGGCTGTCCGATGGTTCTATGCAGGGCACGCGGGCAAATTTTGCGTAATTCCTTGTGTCCTGCTCATTTTGAGACGAGTGCATGGCAGGATCATCGCAAACCACAATGACCAAACCGCCGTTAATCCCAGTGTAGGAGAGGGTCATAAAGGGGTCTGCGGCAACATTGAGGCCAACGTGCTTCATGCAAGCCATTGTGCGTGAGCCGCCATAACATGCTCCTGCAGCAACCTCCAGGGCCACTTTCTCATTTGGCGCCCATCCTGCTATAATTTCTGGGTAATGTGCGCCCACATTCTCCAGAATCTCGGTACTTGGGGTGCCAGGGTAAGCTGACGCCAGACGAACACCATATTCGTATGCGCCCCTTGCTATGGCTTCATTTCCTGATAATATTTCTTTCAAGGCGATACACCTCCCGGTTTGGAAGGATTCTTAAAGAACCTTCTTTTTTATTTGGAATTTGATGAGAAGTTAACGACATTGCACTTCTCACTGATGTTTGTGACAAAATGAGGAATTAGCAAATTAAACCGTATTCGAAATATCTTGCCTTTTAACGCTTGTGCCAGGATATGGCCAACAGTCGTAAAAGCGCCAATTTTAGTTTATTCAATATTTCCTTACTGGAATATTCCTTATTAGGCGCGTTAGCATTACTTATTCCATCCTAATCTCGACCTATTTCACTGTCAAGAAATTCAGTGACATAATTTTTCAAAAAAAGACCCACCGGGTTTGATAGTCTCATATGATACTAATTATCAATGCTTTTTAACTAAATCTTATAATAAATAAGCTGTTTGGTCAAACGAAATAAGTTCTCTATCGTGAACAAAAAACAGTTTGGCAAATTCTTTTGAAAATCATCAAGATTCTTTTTAGGGCCATTGAATGTTTGGTAAATTATTTAGCGTAAATCAAGAGGTATGCCTGCAATAATCTAAAGTTATTGATTAATAATCTGGCGCATGGTAATAATAGTACTTATTTTACATCATCCTTTAAGAGATTAGCACGGTGCTTATGTCGCGTCAGGCGCTCTCAAAACAAAAGATGATCATTCGATTTGGCGGGATTTTTGTCACAGTAATTGTATTGCTGGGAATTGAACAGGCGTATTGTAAGGTAAAAGAATTCAGATGGGGAAGGCAGGACAATGACTCTTCTTACAGTGGGCCCACAGGCGCCGCGCAGCTAGGCCCTAATTCTTCAACAGGTCAAAGGTCATCGAGCCTATCAGGAACAGGCCTGTTCAATATTCGCAAACAATCAACAAAATCAAGCCTAAATCAAGTTAATCCTGCAACAGTAGATAATCTTCTAGGGAGCGCCCCAGGTTCATTTGGCCGTTGGATAGTTAATCGCTTCCCAGCTCCGGAAACTCCTTCCAATAGATCTTGGGACGATGGGGGAACGAACAATCTCAAATTATGGCCGGTTTTGATGAATGGAACACAGTTCTCAGCTCTCATGAATTCATCAAGATTGCTTGACTCCCTTGGAGGAATGGCCGGAAATTATTTTTCTGATTTAGGCGCCCTGGAAATAAAGGTTTTCCATTCAAGACATCTATTTCAATTGATATCCAGAACCCCTGAAGGGGCCAGTAAAGTGCTCTATGAATGCAAAGTAGGTTTGGGCGCGCCTTCTTTTCCAACGCCAAAGGGAATTTATTATGTAACTCACATATATGATGACAATCCATGGTGGATACCCCCTGAGAACAGGGCGTGGGCCGCAGGCCAAAGAGCGAGCAAGCGGGTTTATGGTGGGACTATGGCCCCGCTGCTAAAGAAGAAACCTTTAAGAAAATCAAGGCGTTCAAGGAAATCCCATATCCCTTCTGAGGATTTCATAGCTGAACAGCAACGTTTTGCCGACTATGGCTACAGATTTCACGGAACCAGTTCACCAAGGAGCATCGGCAGGAATCAGTCCCACGGATGCGTAAGGATGCTCAATGAGGACGCTAAAAATGTGGCTGATATAATAAAGGCTCAAGTGGGTGAGATTGGTAGGGGGGAATCTGAAAATGGAGAATTCTGCATACTCAAGTCCACTATATTATTGAAAATGGTTCAGTGACTATGTGGATAAGATAGTGTGGGTAATTGTGAGAAAGCGCCTTATGGAGGGCTTGATAAAACCCTCCATAAATTTAAAGGTATACTTACCAGCGAGATCCTCCGCCTTCTCTATCATTTCGATCGTTCCGGTTATTTTCCCTGGGCCTGGCCTCATTTATCCGAAGACCCCTGCCCATGAAATCTTTTGAATCCAATTCGGCAATTGCTTTCATACCTTCTTCTCTATCAGGCATCTCCACAAAGCCAAAGCCCCGTGATCTACCACTGAAATGATCGAAAATGATTTTAGCTGAATCAACCCTTCCATAGGTCTCAAAGAGTTCTCTCAGTTGATCTTCATTGGTGTCAAATGACAGATTTCCCACATAAATGTTAATACCGCTCATACTGCAAACTCCTCTCTAAAATAGCGGTTCATAGCGCAACACGCCCCATTTGCTTTAAAGGCGCCTCAAGAGTGATATGGAATTTGAATTTTAGGAAATGTAATCTGGGCGATCATCGTTCCCGCGCCTCGTTCCAGCAAGCCGCCCCAGGTCCAACAAGGCCAAAAGGGAGGAAACACCAGGAACCGCGCATACATAGCCATAAAGAACCCTCTGATAATTGTCAAGTGCTTTTGAGGCGGTCTCAGGCTTTGGAGCTGTCGCCCAAGGTTTTTGTTAACAGGGTTGATCCTGCGAAAGCCTGGAAATCTCATTGAAAATAAACTAAAGACCCATAAAGGGCCTCCATGACTGAAAAATCCCGTCAGGCTTGACTATTGGCGCCCACGTGATATTAAGTCTTCTGAAATAACGGTCGATAATCCTCATCCAATCAATCAGGCGAGAAGCGCATACATATTAAAGGGAGGGAATTCAATTGGCTGGAATAATAGATTTTATCAAGGCTGTTGCAGGTATATGCGAGACCGAGCCACTTGATGGAAGCGCTTGGACCAAGGACGGTTCAGAGGTGAAGGTTCAGTTGGACAAAGCCAAAGGATTGACCGAACCTTGGGCCGCGGTTTACTTACAGGGCTCTGAATTGGAAAAGCCTATACTTATAGTAAGGGACGATAAAGGGGAGCTTTTCTGTTTTTCCAACAAGTGCACGCATATGGGTAGAAAACTGGATCCTGTTCCAGGGGAGAGGGTTTTGCGCTGCTGTAGTGTTAATCATTCCACATTCGATTTTGACGGTAAGGCTCTTAAAGGCCCAACCAAAGGGAATCTTGCGACCTATCCATGTTCTGTTGACGGGAACGTCCTCACCATAACAGTTTAAGACTACCTTTTCTATAGTCCTGTCCACAATGTAGATGTAAAAAAGGCCAATGGGATTACCCATGGCCGCGCCTAAATGAATAGACACCTGGACTTGAATATTCTCCTATTATTTGAGC
>CAZFJT010000251.1:0-2014 GCA_964519135.1 uncultured Syntrophales bacterium
ATCAAATACTGCATTGTAGACATTAGCAAATACCATTTTCGGAGAATCATTGTTCCCATGTCCCTTGTGAGGATTGAATACAACGAGAGTGTCATCATCCACGTCAAGCTCAGTAAAAAGCAGGTTTTTGAAGGCGTGTCGCTGGATCCGACACAGCCGGTGGATCGCCAGATAAGGAATTTCCCAATGTAATGGCAATAACAGTCAAGGAGGCCCTCAAAAAGCTTAAACAGAGGGTTACTACATGCACAATCTTTTCAAATCTTTTTAAAGAATTAGGAGGGAACCATGCCGCGAAGTAAAAAGAGAATGGCTTATTTAAAGCACGCGCCGACAATTAGCGCATATATATTGGCAATAGTATGCTTGGCGTTGATTGTGTTCGGATCAGCTAATGCGAGTAATAAGGAAATACCGGATCATCGAATCAATGCTGCTGTGGCTTCACATCTTCTATTGAACCGATCAGTGTCGGACCATCTTATTGACGTTACAACCACCGACGGAGTGGTCACCCTCACCGGATCAGTGGACAATCTTCTGGCCAAGGAACGGGCTGTTCAGGTTGCTCGCTCCATAAGAGGGGTAAGGTCCGTAATTGACAAGCTGATTGTAATCGCGCCGCCCCGATCTGATGAAGAATTAAAGAAGGACGTAAGAGAAGCGCTACTGTCAGATCCTGCGACAGACTTGTATGAGATCAAGGCTAAGGTTGCGGACGGGACGGTCACATTGTCCGGAAATGTTCAGTCATGGGCGGAAAAAAATCTTTGCGAAGACGTGGTAAAAGGTGTGCGCGGAATAAGACAAATCAACAATAAAATTGCCGTAACGTACACTGAAAGCCGAAAAGACAAGGAAATCGAAATAGATGTTGAGGAAAGACTCAGAACGGATGTCAGAGTCAATGCTGATTTAATCGATGTTAGCGTTAAAGACGGCCAGGTCAAACTATCCGGTGTGGTCGGCAGTGTGGCTGAATATCAACGTGCCATCAGCGACGCTTGGATAAGTGGAGTCAAATCCGTCAAAGCGGATCTGGATGTTGAATGGTGGGCGAGAGATCGAATGCGTCGTTCCCGGGCCCATCTATTCATAACCGATGAGGAGGTGGAAAAGGCTGTAAAGGACGCGCTTTTACATGATCCGCGGGTTCTGTCCTTCAAACCTACGGTATGGGTCGATAATGGAACCGTGACCTTAACCGGCTCAGTGGAAAATCTGGCAGCCAAGAGAGCCGCCGGACAAACCGCGCGCAACACCATTGGCGTATGGCGTGTCTTAAATCTGTTAAAGGTGCGACCAGATGAACGGGTACCGGATAACGTACTTACAGGAAGAGTCACAAGCGCGCTAAAAAGGGATCCTTTTGTAGAGCGTCATGAGATAACTGTCTCTAGTTTGAACAACAGAGTCTTCTTGTACGGCGAAGTTGACTCGGGCTTTGAAAAATCTCAGGCCAGGGAAGTTGCTTCAAAAGTGGCCGGTGTCATAGCCGTGGAAAATTATATTGATATAAGGCCCATAGACCGCAAAGCCGATTTCCGAATCAAACAGGACATCAAGGATCAGCTATTTTGGTCTCCTTATGTGGACGCGGACGAAGTCTTCGTGACTGTGGATGAAGGAACCGCTACCCTTACTGGGACGGTGGATACGTTCTATGAGCTCCGCATGGCCACCAAAAATGCGGTAGATGGAGGCGCCCAGGACGTAATAAATAAGCTTACTGTACGCTTTGAGAAAACCCCGACTTGGTTCTGATATGTTGAGAGCAATGAAAATTCTACAATAAGGACACGTAAAATCCGACTACACTTGATGTGAGCTCCAAGGTAGAGACCTTTGTCTCCCTTGGAGACCATTGGCAATATGGGACCTTATTAGGGCGCTCTCCCACCGGAAATATGGCGCTGATTTTACGGAACCCTGGGGATCATCCTGATTGTTCCGGCATGGTAATTGCAGCTAGTTAGTAGTCTATTTCAATTCCCCGCGCGATGTGGCAGGTCGG
>CAZFJT010000251.1:2114-5578 GCA_964519135.1 uncultured Syntrophales bacterium
TAATTGCAGCTAGTTAGTAGTCTATTTCAATTCCCCGCGCGATGTGGCAGGTCGGCCTGGGATAGAGATACGGTAATGAATAGGCGATCAGGAGTTCCCAGGATAACATAACAACGGTTTTGTTCTTTTGCCTTAGCGCGGCGTTCCACCCCAACGAGCCCATAATGGCGTCAGGTGGTCACGTAATTTTGGGAGAGCTGGGTAAAAGTCCCTTCCAAAGGACAAGGCCTAAAAATATTTTCGGTTGAGGTTGTATGCAGCCTCACTGGATGTCGGAAGAATGCAATGGCGAAAATCGAGGTTAATGACCTATTCAAAATCTTCGGATCTGACAATGTTAATGAAGCCCTGGATCTCGCCAGGGAGGGAATTTCTAAGAAAGACATCCAGGAACGCACTGGATGCGTGGTTGCAGTGGCGGATGTAACTTTTGAGGTTAAAGAGCATGAAATCTTCGTTATCATGGGACTTTCCGGATGTGGCAAATCCACCCTTCTCCGGTGCATCAACCGCCTAGTCGCGCCAACCTCCGGGGAAATACGAGTTGATGACCGTGATATTTGCGGAATGTCCGATCAGGAACTTAGGGGCTTCCGTCAGGAAAATATGGGAATGGTGTTTCAACATTTCGGTCTGCTGCCCCATCGAACCGTGATCGGTAACGTGGAATTCGGCATGGAGCTTCACGGGGTAAAGCAGAAAGAGCGGCGGAAAAAAGCGGAAAAGGCAGTGGAATTGGTCGGACTTGAAGGTTTTGAGAATAGTCGTGTTCACGAACTCAGCGGAGGGATGCAGCAGCGGGTAGGGTTGGCCCGGGCTTTGGCGCCGGATGCGCCTATCATCCTAATGGACGAGGCGTTCAGCGCCCTTGATCCTCTCATCCGCACGGAAATGCAGGAAGAATTTCTTCGGCTCCAAAAAAAGGAACCTCGCACGATTCTCTTCATCTCCCATGATCTGGACGAATCTTTACTCCTCGGCGATCGAATTGCAATTATGAAAGACGGTTTCATCGTTCGGTTGGACGAGCCAGAGGAAATCCTCATCGATCCTCAGGACGACTATGTTGAATCTTTTGTGAAAAACGTGGATCGAAGCAAAATCATTAGCGCGGCAACCGTGATGATGGACCCCCAGGATAACGTATCCGCGACCATGAGTGTTGAAAAAGCTTCTAAAATCATAGAGGAAAAAGGCGCAATGCCGGTTCTGGAAGAAGACGGCCGCTTTGTGGGAATACTGACCCTTCAGGGGCTTGAAGATTCCAAAGCCAACTCAGTGCGAGACCTGGTCAGAGACGATGCGATTAGGGCAAAGCCCGGCGACGTGCTCGCGGATCTTCTGCTTCCCTCTGCGGATTCGGATCTGCCCATTGTTGTTGTGGATGATAACTCAAAGTTTCAGGGATGGATCACCCGCAGGATGCTCCTTTCAGGAATTCAGGGCAATAGGTTGATACAATGATTGAATTACCCGTAGGCTATTACATCGAGATCGTCATAGAGCGCCTAAATGAATCGTTTGCGCCGGTTTTTGAAGCGATCAGCGCGGCGGTGGAAGCAGTGATCGGTTCAGTGGAAGCAGGGTTGCTTGTGGTTCCATCATGGTCGATGATCATCGTCTTTACCGCGCTGGCGTGGGGCATAGCAGGCCGAGGTGTGGGCGTCTTCACTGCAGTAGGATTTCTGATTATCGATGGCATGGGTCTGTGGATCCCGACCATGCAGACGTTGGCCCTGGTTATTGCTTCCGCCGCGTTTGCTTTGCTGGTGGGGCTTCCTGTAGGGGTGTGGGCCAGTCGAAACAGTACGGTTCGCACCATTGTTCGTCCCATACTGGACTTTATGCAGACCATGCCCGCATTCGTGTACCTGATCCCAGCGGTGTTGTTCTTTCAGTTGGGGCGGGTTCCAGGAGCTATGGCCACGGTAATCTTCGCGATGCCCCCTGCGGTCAGGCTTACTATTCTTGGTATTCAGCAAGTTCCCAAGGAAGTTATGGAAGCCGGTCACGCGTTCGGCGCGACTCCCAGGGAAATGCTCTTCAAGATTCAGCTCCCCATAGCTCTGCCCACCATTCTCCAGGGAGTGAATCAGACCATTATGCTCGCGCTGTCCATGGTAGTGATAGCGGCAATGATAGGCGCGGGCGGCCTGGGACAAAAAGTGCTCAAAGGAATTACCCAACTGGAAATCGGATTGGGATTTGAGAGCGGAATTGCAGTTGTTATCCTGGCCATGTTTCTTGATCGAATCACCAATGAGCTCGGCCGGAAAGGAAACGGGGTAGGCTGATGCAATCCGTACTGAAAATTGTTAGGCGTTATTGGTTTCTATTTGTAGCCGCGGCCGCGTTCATAGCAGGACTTGTGTACCCAGAGACAGGACACGGCCCCGCCCGGTCCGTTGAATCCCAGGGAAGGAAAACCGTGCGACTGGTGTACGTGAATTGGGCCGAAGGCATTGCCATGACTAATCTTGCCAAAGTGATTTTGGAAGACAAAATGGGCTACCAGGTAAAAATGACCATGGCTGACCCTGCCCCGCTGTTCACATCACTGGCCAAAGGGGATAACGATGCTTTTCTCGATGCGTGGTTGCCGGTGACTCACGGTGATTACATGGAACAGTACGGCGATCGCGTGAGAGATCTTGGATACAATTACAAAGGCGCTCGCATTGGTCTGGTAGTCCCTGAATACGTGGAGGTGAACTCCATCTCCCAATTGCCGGAAAAACGGGACCTGTTTGAGGGCCAGATTGTCGGCATTGACGCGGGCGCAGGGATCATGGGGCGCACAGAAAAGGTTATCCAGGCGTACGATCTTGATTATACGCTCCTATCATCCAGCGGCCCGGCTATGACCGTGTCACTCAAATCTGCGATTCAGAAGAACAAACCCATCGTGGTGACAGGATGGAAACCTCACTGGATGTTCGCGAGGTGGCGCCTGAAATTCCTCGACGATCCCAAAGGAGTGTACGGAAGATCGGAAAACCTGCATACGATCACTCGATTGGACCTGCCCCAGGACATGCCCGGTGTGGTTAATTTTCTAAAGAAATTCAAACTCAACGATAAATTGCTCGGCAGTCTTATGGGGGCAATCAACGAATCCCCCGGATCTCCGGAGCAGGCGGCCCGCCAATGGATGCGCGGTCATGAGGAATTGATCGGATCCTGGCTCCCGGCCCAGGACCGTAAGAGAGCTTCAGAAGAAGTCGGGTAAACCCGGGTACGGTATATGTTTCGTGCTTATCGGTATATTGCTTAATGACCTAACTGGCCACATGAGTGTATAGTATTTGAAATCAGACGACTTATCGGCTTTTGTCCCCAAGTCGGCGCATATGGTAAGGTCATGAACGGTCCTACGGTAAAAGCTATGAGAACAGTTAGTCCGAAGGATCCGGGCGCATGAGATCAAGAGGCGCCGCATGGTAGGGCCATTAACAGACATAATG
>CAZFJT010000252.1:0-5549 GCA_964519135.1 uncultured Syntrophales bacterium
TGGTGGAGCTGAGGGGGATCGAACCCCTGACCTCTTGAATGCCATTCAAGCGCTCTCCCAGCTGAGCTACAGCCCCACGGCCTTCAAGGAAGCCCAAATTATAAACTTGAATGCGCCTGCTTGTCAAGCAATCAATCAGATCCTGTGCTCATATTCATCCTGAATCCAAGCGTCTCAAAAGGTCTAGCTACTCGAAGGAGCCTTATGGGTGGTTCTCTGAAGATTTCTCCCTGTTTCACATCCTGCATTACGTCCTCAAGGTCTTGTTTGAATATCTCCTTCTTTTCCTTGAGTTCTTCCAGCAGTGTGATCTTCCTTATTGAAAGAAACACCCAGAAACGGTCTCCGCTCATCTCTGGTTTATACTTGATGAATTTCTTTTCTGTTTCAGGGATCTCAAATGGTTCATGGGCCTTTACTTCGGCTGATTTTCGCTCGGGCGGACTTGACGCGCCGGCCCTGCGCCTACCTCGACCGGTGTTTGCCTTTTTTTCAGTTAAAGGGAAAAGCATGGACGTGGAGCGAGCCGTCTCCCTGAATATGTAGCAATAACCGGAGACATTGGATTCGAACCTGAATCGAAATTGATCGCCTTCCTTTAATTCACTTTCAAAATTTTTCGGTGGGTCAACCTCGTCCGCGCCCTTTGGTTTTATTAATATCTCGCACTTCATGCCTATAATGGGATAAGGAATTACGAGCTTCTCGTCATCAGTGGCCTTTAAAGTGGGCGAAACACCATTATAAGTGGCCAGACCCGGCGCGAGGCCCGCGTCTCCCATTTGTTCCTTTGCTACAGTCTCCAGGGTTTCGCCGTCCTTCATCACATACGTATATGCGTCTTGAACATTGCCCGCCTTTTCAGGTTTATCAAGCTCGTCCCATGGGAATGTATTGAAATACTGTGATTGCATCTTGAGTGGAGGCTTTTTCTCCACTATTGGGGGAAGGGGTGGCTGTTCAGGTTCATCAGGAGTTATGGGAATACGCGAGCAATTCGTTGCCAGAACAAAAGCGCAACATACAATGGCCAACAGGAAACTTATACGGAATAATCTCATTGAGTTCCTCCTTGAACGGATATACCTTCCGCTCAATTACGGTTCGCCGGCCCCGGGGATGTGGTTGAAGGCAAATGGGGATTTCCTGCGGGTGTATTCGGCCTGGGATTCTCTGTATTGTTTGGAGTGCGAGCGCTATTGGGTTGTCCAGAGCCTTTCTGAGAGGGTAATCCTTGCGGGCGCCGCTCTTTTTTCCACTTGTCCGCCAGGTTCTGTAGACGCTTCTGGGATGACGCGGGTAAAAATTGGAGGCCTTTGCTCGTTAATTCATTGACAGGTCGAGCGAGCTTGGATTTTTTTACAATGTCCGAATCACCCATGCCCATCAGGGCTATTTGTATACCCGCGGCTGCTATCAAACAAGCTGTGAAAACACCCATTACCGCGCCCAGGACCCTGTCCAGCCAACTGAGGTTCGTTACGTCTATGATTGCGGATAATATTCTGCGGATAATTACGAAAATAACCTGTACGGCTATGAATATCAGTATCATGGATATGGCCATCGCCAAATGGGGTTCCAAGGCTGATATCTTCCCAAGGTACGGTTCCACTGTGGGATAATATTTTATGGCCAAAACCACGCCAAAGGCCAGGGACGCCAAAGCGGTCAGTGTTCGAACGAACCCCTTCCATATGCCAAGGATGAACCCCACGGTTATGGCGCCTAGTATGATAAGGTCTATGGGATTGTACATGTCAAAAGACATCAATTTCTCCTGGGGCCTCAGCCCTTATTCCGACAACAGACGTTAACAAGGCTCTTAGAGGCCTGGTCAAGCGTCATAGGGGGTCGATTATCATCGCTTGAGCAATTTTTGACGCCTCCCGCGTAACGCGGGGCAAACAAAGTCAACATAAACATATCTCTGTCCAAGGCCAAATAGAGTGACCGTTCCTCATATTCATCCATAAACTACGGCAAGCGCGGCTAATATCTAACATATTCCAAAAAGCACACCCTGTATCTGAATAGGAAACTGAAATGTCCGATTCGCCGCAATGGGACCTGGGAAAATGAGCGTAATCAGTTCATTCCATTTTCCTTTTAGCAGTGATTGAACTATTTGTCAATAAAAATCAGTGTGTTCTGTGTTCAATATAAAGTTTAGCTCAATGTCTTGCTTTGTTAGCCCTATAAATGTTTTTCCACTCTGAAATCTATGATGGTGAACAGAATCGATTAATGTGGTATTCTATTCTCTCCAGCGGCTCAATTGGGGAATTGATAGGGAAAATATTTGCCTCTACAATGTTCATTCAGGCGAACGATATGTGTTGGTCAGACGCAATAACGGGGCTAAAGAACCGCGTACCTGAATTGAGGCTTTATGATCATTCCCGTGAAAATGGCGCTAGGGAGACACCCAACGTATTGTTGACAGCTACTTCGCGATTATTTTTCTGACATGTTATATGATAAGCAATTTAAAAGGACTATCTAAAAATAGATCAATTGGAAATTAATTTTTTCAAAGGAGGCAGGAATGGCAAAGGTTGCCGTGATCGGAGTAGGCCAAAGCGCCTTTGTGAGGTCATATCCCGGATCGATTAGAGAGCTGGCCTTTGAGGCGTACAGGGAGGCCATGAAGGACAGTGGGCTGAAAGCCGACCAGGTGGACGCCTCTATAGTTTGTTCCGCGCCGGAATATGATAAACAGCGCACGCCTGCAGGTTTGATGGCCGAATATTTAGGCCTGAATCCACAACCCACCTTTTACGTGGAGAGTGTATGTTCATCTTCTTCAAGTGGGTTAAGGACTGCGTACGCTCTCATAGCGTCAGGTCTCCATGACGTTGTTCTGATTCTAGGATTTCAGAAAATGTCCGAGATCAGTTCCGCGGAGTCCCAGGAAAGAATGGGCAGAGGCGCGGACATTCAATGGGAGGCGCCTTTTGGAACCATGATGCCCGCGTATTACGCAATGTACGCGGCCAGGCATTTTCAGGAGTACGGGACCACAGAGGAAGATCTGGCCTTGATTAGACTCAAGGCGGCCCAGTACGGAAAACTCAACGACAAGGCTGTGTTTAGAAAGGATCTTGAATTCGAGAAGATCATGCAGCCAAAATATATAGCCACTCCCTTGAAGGTCTTTGATTGCTGCGCAAACGCTGACGGAGCGTCTTGCATGATCCTGGCCTCAGAGGAAAAAGCCAAGGAGCTTTGCCAAAAGCCTGTGTGGATAAAGGGACTCGGTATGGCCACCCAGCCGATAAATATGTCTGGAAGAGATACTTTCAGTGGCCTCAAATGCGCGCAACTCGCGGCAAAGGAGGCATACGAGATGGCTGGAATAAAACCTTCTGACGTGGATGTGGCTGAAGTCCATGATTGCTTCACAATAGCCGAAATGATGGCCTATTCGGATCTGGGATTCACTGAACCTGGCGGAGGTCCTGAGTTGATAAGGAATAAAGAGACCTATAAAGAAGGGAAAATTCCTGTGAACGTGGATGGTGGCCTGTTGTCCAAAGGACATCCAATAGGCGCGACAGGTGGCTCCCAGATAAGGACCATAGTGCTGCAATTACGTGGGGAGGCCGGTGATATACAGGTCCCTGACCCAAAGATAGGCCTGGTTCATAACATTGGCGGTGTTGGGATATACGGCAATGTGAGCGTATTCGGAATCGATTGATCCAACCCCAAGATATTTCGCTGGATATGGATTTTTACAGGAACTCGCTTTCAAAGATTGAATATATAAGGGGTTGACCTGTTTCCCATGAGCGAAGTTTCCTGAGCCCTGCGAATTTAACACAGCGAATCGGAACGCGGGTCAACCTAACTACAATGTTAAGTGTTTGAATGCGCAACAGTATCTCACGCTAAGGAGATTAAAATGGGTTTTGAACAATTTGGAATAGTGAGTTTCACTGATTCGACAAAGGCGGATAAATTCGTTGAATACTTGAAGGAAAATGAGATACGCGGTTCAGTGTGCCTGGACTGTGGGAAGAAGTTCTTTCCTCCAAGGGCCGACTGTGACGCTTGTTTAAGTGATAATATGGACTGGTTTCCTGTTTCAGGAGACGGCTCTTTAATAACATTCACCAAAGCCACGTTCGCGCCCGCAGGATTTGAAAAGGATGTCCCATATATGATGGGAGTGGCTGAGTTCAATGACGGTATAAAAGTATTTGGACGCCTGGACAAAGAGTTGGATGAGGCCAATGTGAAGCCTGGCATGAAGGTCAAACTCAAGGTCCTGGACCTTGGAGAGGATCGGTACAGCTACGCTTTGACGAGCGCCTAGTTAATATGTAAGCGTTCAGCGGGGAGGCCCTTTTTGTATAAAGGGCCTCCCCGGACCTCCTGAAAAACTTCATCGTTATGATCCACTCAATAGTATTATTCCTTTTTACTGGAGCTCTTTTATTTTGGTCTGCAACTCATCTGTCTTTTTATTGAGCAGCTCCATATCTCCCTTTGCCTCAACATTCAACCTGATCACAGGCTCGGTGTTCGACGCCCTGAGATTGAATCTCCAGTTTTCAAACTCCACACTACAACCATCAGTGTGATCAATGTTGATGGGATTCTCCTTTGAATAGATCTCTTCAATCTTTTGTATAATTTCAAAGGGATCTTTAACCTTAAGGTTTATCTCACCACTCACTGGATACATTGCAATCCTCTCCTCAACCATTTGGGAGAGTTTCTTATTCTCAAGGCTCAGGGATTCCAAGAGCAGCAGCCAGGGGATCATTCCACTGTCGCAATAAGCGAATTTTCTGAAATAATGATGCGCTGACATCTCACCGCCATAGACCGCGTTTTCAACTCGCATCTTCTCCTTTATGAAGGCATGGCCCGCCTTTGACTGCACAGGCGTTCCACCTGCGTCCTTGACCATGTCTATGGTGTTCCATGTGAGTCTTGGATCATGGATCACCTTTTCACCGGGGCTTTTCCTTAGAAAGGCCTGTCCCAGAAGGCCCACAAGATAATAGCCCTCTATGAATTGCCCTTTTTCGTCAAAAAAGAAGCACCTGTCGCAATCACCATCCCAGGCAATGGCAAGATCCGCGCTATTCTCCAGAACCGCGTCGGATGTGACCCCGCGATTTTCAGGAAGTATCGGGTTGGGGATTCCATTGGGAAATGTCCCGTCAGGTTCAGGAAAGAGCTTCACAAATTCTATGGGCAAATGGGGCTCAAGCTTCTCCAGTATGGGGTTTGCGCAACCATTTCCACAATTTGCCACGATCTTCATCCCCTTGAGTTTTGATGGATCAACGTATGTTAGTAAATGATCCACATAAGCCTGGGATGTGTCCTTTTTTTCTAACGCGCCTCCTCCGGTTTCCTGATCAAAACCGTCGGTAAGGATTATTCTCTCTATGTCTTTTAGCCCAGTGTCACCACTTATGGGCTTCGCCTGTTCTTTGACAAGCTTCATACCATTGTAATCCATGGGATTATGGCTGGCTGTGACCATTATTCCGCCGTCAAGCTCCAAGTCCGCTGTGGTAAAGTAGATC
>CAZFJT010000253.1:0-5529 GCA_964519135.1 uncultured Syntrophales bacterium
TAAGCTCCATCGCAGACCATGAAACATAAATCACATTTGAAAGGTGAAACAATATGGCCCAGCCAGAAAAAGTGGTAGGCGCCGCCCTGGTTGTCGGAGGAGGTATCGCCGGCGTGCAGGCGTCCCTGGACCTCGCTGACTCAGGATATAAAGTATATTTGATTGAGAATCAGACCGGTATTGGCGGAAGAATGGCCCAGTTGGACAAAACCTTCCCCACCAATGATTGCTCCACATGTATATTCTCGCCCAAGCTTGTCACAGTGGGCCAAAACCCCAACATTGAACTACTGGCTTACAGTGAAGTGGATGCGGTTGAAGGAGAGGCCGGTAACTTTAATGTCAGGATTCGCAAGAAATCAAAGTACATAAGAAATGATAAGTGTAAGTCCTGCGGAGATTGCGCAACCGCTTGCCCTGTGGCTGTGACGAACCAGTTTGACGAGGGTCTGTCCAAGAGAGCGGCCACTTACAAGCTCTTTCCTCAGACCATACCCCAGACCTATGTAATTGAAAAGGCAGACAGGGCGCCATGCGTTATAGCGTGCCCCGCGCACATCAATGTGCAGGGTTATGTGGCCCTTATTGGGGCGGGTAAATACAAAGAGGCCATTGAGCTCATATACAAGAATCTGCCTTTGCCCGGAGTGTTGGGAAGGGTTTGCCCTCATCCGTGCGAAAAGGTGTGCAGAAGGGCTGAAAAGGAAGAGCCCATATCAATATGTAAACTAAAGAGATTTGCTGCGGATCAAATCGATTATTCATCTTTAAAGATTCCTGAGATACAGCCAAAGGAAGAAAAGGTCGCGATAATAGGATCCGGCCCTGCAGGGCTTTCAGCCGCTTATTATCTGGCCCTTGAAGGATATAAACCAACCATATTCGAATCAGCTCCTGTGATGGGAGGGTGGCTCAGGGTTGGAATACCCGAGTACAGGCTGCCAAGGGATGTGCTGGAAAATGAGATAAATCACATTCTCAGTCTTGGAGTTGAGGCAAAGACCGAATCAGCCCTTGGAAAGGACTTTTCCATTGATGATCTGAAATCACAAGGGTTCAAGGCAGTGTACCTTGGGGTGGGATGTCAAAAGGGCGCAAGACTTAATATTGCTAATGAAGACGCTGAGGGCGTTGTCCAGGGAGTGGATTTTCTAAGAGATTCGGCAATGGGCGCCAATGTGGAGGGTGTGAATCGCGCAGCTGTGATAGGCGGCGGTAACGTGGCCATAGACGCGGCCAGAACCCTTATCCGCACAGGCGCCAAAGATGTGACCATTCTGTATAGACGGTCCAGGCAAGAGATGCCCGCGTACGAAGAAGAAGTGGTCGCGGCCCTGGATGAGGGAGTGAAGATTCAGTATCTAACAGCTCCTGTGGAAGTGGTAGCTGAAGGGGGCAAGGTTACAGGGATAAAGTGTATAAAGATGGAGCTGGGCCCCGCGGATCAAACAGGAAGACGGCGACCTGTGCCTGTGGAGGGTTCGGAATTCGTTATTGACACTGATATGATAGTTCCGGCAATAGGCCAGGTGGTGGACCCGGATTTTTGGGACAATGTCCAGGGAATAAACCGAAGCCCTTGGAATACAATAGAAGTGGATCCCGTCACGTACGCTACTTCACAGGATGGAATCTTTGCAGGCGGTGACGCGGGCACAGGTCCGGCCACGGTTGTGGAAGCAGTGGCTGCAGGGAAGCAAGCTGCGATTTCCATCACAAGGTACCTGCAAGGCGAAGACATGGCTGTTGGAAGGCCTGAAACCTGGCCTGAGCACAGGGAATATCCACCAGTTCCGGACATACCCAAAGAATCCAGGGCAAAGAACCCTGAACTGGAAGTACCGCAGAGGACGGGTTTCACAGAGGTTGAATTGGCTTTTGATGAACAAGAGGCCCTTCGGGAGGCCCAACGTTGCCTGAATTGCGGAGTATGCTCTGAATGTATGGAATGTGTAAAGGCATGTCCTGCTGAAGCTGTTGATCATTCACTTACTGATCAGTATGAAGATATTGAGGTTGGAACGATTATCCTATCCACTGGATATGAAATGCTGGACCCGTCCACCATAAGGGGTGAATATTCCTATGGCGTGGCGCCCAATGTTCTTACCAATATGGAATTCGAGCGCATGTTAAGCGCTTCAGGGCCCAACGCTGGAGAGGTGAAACGGCCGTCGGACGGTGAACATCCCAAAAAGGTGGCGTGGATTCAATGCGTTGGCTCAAGGGACCCACAGAAGGGAATGCCCCATTGCAGCTCCATATGCTGTATGGCGTCCATAAAAGAAGCTGTGATAGCAAAGGAGCATGACACAAACATAGAACCCACGATATTCTATATGGATATCAGGGCCTATGGAAAAGATTTTGACGCTTATTATGAAAGGGCCAAAAACGATGGCGGAGTAAGGTTCGTAAGGTCAATGGTCAGCAGGGTGGTGGAGGACCCAAAGACAAATAATCTACAAATAACCTATCTTGACGAAAATCAGCAATTCCAGACAGAGACCTTTGAAATGGTTATACTGGCTGTTGGACTCAAATCATCCGCTGAATCCAGGATGTTGGCCAAACAACTGGGAGTGGAATTGGATGAGTCCAATTTTTGCGTAACCAATTCATTTGAACCCATACAAACAACCCGACCAGGCGTGATGGTCGCAGGAATGCTCCAGGGTCCAAAGGATATTCCATACACGGTTATGGAGGCTTCAGCGGCAGCGGGCGCGTCATCCAGTTTGCTCGCGTCGGCTAGAAATACCTTGACCACCAAGGAGGAATTTCCGCCCCAAAGGGATGTGTCTGAAGAAGAGCCAAGGATAGGAGTGTTCATCTGTAGGTGTGGAATCAATATTGCCGGTGTGGTTGATGTGCCCGCTGTTGTGGAACATGTTAAAGATCTTCCCAATGTGGTTTTTGCTGATGAAAAGCTCTTTACTTGCTCCCAGGACACCCAAGAGGCCTTTCTGGATATTATCAAGGAGAATAATTTAAACAGGGTGGTGGTTTCAGCTTGCAGTCCAAGAACCCATGAGCCCATGTTTCATCTCACCATGGAAAAAGCCGGGCTGAATCCATATCTGTTCACAATGACAAACATTAGGGATCAGTGTTCATGGGTCCACGCTTCTAACAAGCTCAGCGCTACAGATAAGGCCAAGGATCTGGCCAGGATGGCTGTGGCCAGGGCACGTAAGCTAAATCCTCTACAAAAATCCAAAATGCCCGTTGTTTCAAACGCCCTTGTAATTGGCGGCGGCATATCAGGCATGACGTCAGCTCTGAATCTTGCGGATCAGGATTTCCAGGTCTATTTGGTGGAAAAGGGAGACGCGCTTGGCGGAAACGCATTATCCATAGAAAAGACGATCCATGGTGAAGAGATCAAGCCAAAGCTGGATGAGATCATATCCAGGGTAGAATCACATCCTAAAATAGAGGTATATAAAAACGCGTCCTTTGGGGATCTTACAGGCCATGTGGGACATTTCCACGGCGCCATATCCGCGAATGGGGACAGCAAGGAAGTGGAGTTCGGCGCGGCCGTAATAGCCACAGGCGCTGTTGAATCCAAACCCACTGAGTACCTATACGGAGAGCATGACTCTGTTGTTACCCAGCACACTCTTGAAGAGCGCATTATGGCCAATGATCCGACATTAAAGGATGTCAAGAAGGCTGTGTTCATACAATGTGTTGGATCCCGTTGCGAGGAGCGTCCCTGGTGTTCGAAGATATGCTGCGCGGGCTCCGTAAGGCTGGCCCAGAGGTTGAAGGAGATCAATCCTGACGTTCAGAATTATATTATATACAGGGATCTGCGCACCTATGGTCAATTGGAAAAGTACTATGAAAAATCCAGAAGGGAAGGGACCATATTCATTCAGTACGAACCTGAAGCAAAGCCTGTTGTTGAATCTGTTAACGGCAAATTGAAAGTTACGATCAAGGATAAGGTCATCAATGAAGACTTGACCATAGACGCGGACCTCCTGACACTTGCCGCAGCCATAGACGCTGCTGATACTAATCCTGACATCCAGAGGCTGTTCAAGCTCACAATTAATTCCGCGGGATATTTTGTTGAGGCCCACATGAAACTCAGGCCTGTGGACTTCACCACAGAGGGAGTGTTTCTTGCAGGGCTGGCCCATTACCCCAAACCGATTGATGAGTCCATTGCCCAAGCCACAGCGGCCGCGCAAAGGGCCTCCATCCTTCTGAGCAAAGAGGAATTGACCTTCCCTGGAGTAATATCCTCTGTGGAGCCGGAAAAGTGCGCTGTCTGTCTCACATGTGTGCGCCTATGTCCGTACGGGGCGCCCATAATCAACGAGGAGACCCACAAAGCTGAGATTATTCCGGCCCTCTGCCAAGGGTGTGGAATATGCTCGTCTGTATGCCCTGGTAATGCGATTCAATTGTCCCATTTCAGGGATGATCAGGTATTTGAGGAAATAGACGCTCTGATGGAAGATACAGCGTCTTAGATGGATGGATTAATATGGTTCAAGAAAAGAATGAGTTAATTTCAATTTTTCACATAGTCACAAAGGATTGACAAATGGAATACACCTATTACCCAGGTTGTTCACTCAAAGGGTCCGCGACGGATCTGGATGAATCATTCAGGTCATCAGCGCAGGCTTTGGATATTAAGCTAACGGAGTTGCCCGACTGGACATGTTGCGGCGCTTCTTCAGCCCATATGGTGGACGCTTATCTGGAGGACGCGTTATCAGCCTCGGATCTGATCACAGCAGAGGGGCTGGGCAAAGATGTTGTTGCGCCTTGCGCGGCCTGTCATGTGCGTATGAAGCATTCAGCCAAGAAACTGATTGAGGATGACACTCTTAAATCCCAGTATCCGTTCAAGGGCAATATAGCTGTTCTTTCAGGGCTTGAGATGTTCAGTTCTGAGGCGGCTCTGGCAGCGTTGAAATCAAAGGTAAAGAAACCATTGGAAGGACTAAGGGTGGTCCCCTATTACGGATGCCTGGCTGTTAGGCCCCCTGAAGTGGTGGAACCTGATGACTGTGAAAACCCCATGCAAATGGATCATATACTCGAAGCCACAGGCGCTGAAGTGGTTAAATGGCCGTACAAGACCGATTGTTGTGGTGGATCATTGAGCCTTACCAGGACTGATCTTGTTATGAAGCTATCTCAGAAGCTTCTCGACATGGCCCTTATGGTGGAAGCGGACGCAATGGTGACCATGTGCCCTATGTGCCAGGCCAACTTGGACACAAGGCAGGAGGATATCTCAAAAAGCACGGGCAAAAACTATAATGTTCCGATCCTCTATGTCACAGAGCTCATAGGTATAGCCACTGGCGCCACATCAGCAAAATCCTGGTTGGACAAGCATATTGTGTCGCCTAATGAGACCCTTCGAAAAAGGAGTGTGATATAGGGTTTTGATTTTTACAACGCGGCTTTTCAGTATAACCAGAGGGACGCACATCGTGACAATTCACTCTTGTGGGGGAAGCTATGTGAGCCGGGCTAGGCGGCGTGAGTCCGATG
>CAZFJT010000254.1:0-5502 GCA_964519135.1 uncultured Syntrophales bacterium
AATCTCAGTTAGGGGGCCAACAATCGGAGGGACCACGGCAAATGGTAATAGGGTCAACACCGACACCAGGGCAAAAGCCTGGGAGCTCTTATTGTCCGGGATTACGGATACTATGCCGCTCAGTGAGGCTGTTGCCATTATGGTATAGGCAAGACCGTGAAAAATACGAATCAGGCTTATTGACAGAATCGTTGACCCGAAATAGTAGAGAGCCAGACAAAGAATTATTCCTATGGCGCTTAAGATAATCCATAGCCTGGAGTTATATTCATGTAAAAAAGGGCTTATTATGGGACGGCAAATCAATACCGTAAGTGAGAAAACCCCTATAATAAAACCGTTCCAAGCTGGATCCAACGCCAGGGTTTTCAGGTAGGAGTTGAACTGAAAAAAAACAGCCATATTGCAGAAGGTGAGGAACATCACACTGCAATAGATAATGAACGGCCTGGTAAAGAGATTAGCGGACTTGGCCATCAATAATCCCTTGCAACTTTGAAGATTTATCCATCGATGTAACGGCGGTTGGATGATATTGTGTTAAGCGAAGCAAAAGATTACCGCCCACGATGGTTCTGTACTCAGCAGAGGCTCGCACATCGTCAATGGGGTCGAACTTTTCAATAAACTTTGGGATAAAAGCCTTCAATGGAGCGTGACTCAGCTCATGGCCCTGAAGCTCTGTTTCGAGGTCCTTTGACCTGATTACCTTTGGTCCAAGACTTCCCCAGGCAAGACGAATCTCTTCTATTACACCTTCTTCAGAAAGATTAAACACAGCGGCAATACTTGCCACAGCGCAAGCTTGACCCTTTCTCAACCCCACTTTCTCGAAGTGATGGTTTCTGAATTTGGGCCGCTTGGGTATGATTATGTTGGTCACTACCTCACCATGATTGATAATGCTTTTACCAGGGCCGAGAACGAAGTCCTCAATCGGAACCAATCGTTTCCGGTCTTTTGATTCCACCTCCACTTTTGCTTCAAGAACAAACAGGGCAGGGATAGTGTCGCCTGCTGGTGAGGCGTTTACCACATTTCCGCCTATTGTCCCCATATGCCTTATTGGAGGGGACCCCAGCCTACTTATGGCCATTGTGAGAACAGGAAAGTATGTGGACACAAGAGGATCGTCCAATATTTTTGAATGGGTAAGGCACGAACCGATTTTCAGTTCATCCCCAAGATCTTCAATATATTGAAATTCCTTAATTCGCTCCAGGCATATGAGGCTTTGGGCGTCTATCAAACCTCCTCGCAGTTGGACTAGGAAGTCCGTTCCTCCGCAATAGAGCCTGGTTGTTTCCGGCTTTTCCAGTATCTCCCATAACTCGTCTTTGCTACAGGGCAAATGGACCTGTCTCAATCTTTTTCCCCTTTGGCGATAATTTCTGAGGCTTTTGTCACAGCATCCACGATTTTATTATAACCCCCACACCTGCATAAGTTCCCTGATATCCCATTTCTTATCTGTTCCCTTGAAGGGTTTTGTTGCCGATTCAATAGATCAATAGAGCTAATTATCATACCAGGAGAGCAAAAACCGCATTGAACGGCCCCTTCTTCCACAAAGGCATTCCGGGCGCCATGGGACACGGGATCTTCCCCCAAGCCTTCTACGGTTGTTATGTCTCGGTCCTGGAACTGGGCGGCCAGGGTGAGGCATGATAACCTGCTCTCTCCATCGATCAGGATTGCGCAGGCGCCGCAATCTCCAGCGCCGCACGCCTCCTTGGTCCCAGTCAACCCCAGGTCCTCCCTTAATAAATCGATCCCTCTACGATCAGGAGAGGTCTCCACAACCTTATCTTTTCCATTGAGTCGGAATACTAATTTCATTTGCTCTACCTATGATATCTGTTTTGCTCGACAACGTCCGGGCGCGGGACCAGAATAAATATTTATTCAGAGGCTATAGGAAACACTAGCGCATACCGTCTATTGCCGTCTTAAGTATCCTTTTTTTGACGGGTCATCTCCAAAAGTATTGATTCCGCAGTCATCGGTAATGTCATTGTTCTGACGCCACACGCGTCATACACAGCGTTGGCTATTGCCGGAGCAGGCCCGTTGGTTGCAATCTCGCCCACTCCCTTGAGCCCGTATGGTCCGCTCTCCTCATATATCTCAACCGGAATGGACTCTATTTCCGGGAGATCCATGGATGTTGGAACTATATAAGTGGCCAGGTCTCGAGTCAGCGCCTCTCCATTATCAACCTTGAAGTCTTCAGTGAGAGCGTACCCTATCCCTTGGCATATTCCTCCTTGTATCTGCTGCTCATAGGTTTGGGGATTAATTACCTTACCGCAATCACTCGCGGCCAGATATTTGTGAACAGTAATTTCCCCGGTTAATTGGTCCACCTCAACCATTGCCAGGTGTACGCCAAAGGAGAATAGCTCATGTGGAAATCCGCGCATGTTTAGGTCTTCTCCCACATCAAAACGCTCAGTGGCCACAGGCGCCCTGAATCTTGCCACAGACGTTCGTTCTGATTCATTCATGTAAAGCGCTATCCTGGATAGGGGTATTTCCACCCCGGATTTGAGAACCCTCACAATACCAGGCGCAAGGGCGACTTCAGACTCCGACGTCGCCATTAGAAGGTCCGCGGCTCTTTGGAGTATCCTGGCTTTAAGTTTCTCAGTGGCTTTTATCAAAGCGGACCCAAAGGTATAAGTGCAACGGCTCGCGGACGCTGAACCACTGGGAAGGGTCAGGTCGGTGTCAGGTAATACCAGCTCCAATTGATCGGATCCCTGACATAGAATCGATCCAGCTATTTGGGCATTGGTAGAAGCGTTACCTTGGCCCATATCCACTACACCATTAAAAATACGAAACTTCCCATCCCGACAGAGCCGAATTTTGGCGTTCGCCACATCCGGCACAATGGGGCCGTAACCGGAACCATGCATAAGGGCCGCTATACCCACGCCCCTGAGCTTAAGAGGCCCTGCCTGGGATTTCCAGGAATCCCTTTGTTTCCATAACGGATGATTGCCAATAGTATTGAGGCAACTTCCAACGCCGGTTGATCTGGTAAGGGTTTTACCTGAACTAGTCTTATCTCCCCGTGAAACCGCGTTCTTTTCTCTTAGTTCCATGGGGTCAACCCCGATCTTTTCAGCCATCATGTGGACAATCTGTTCCATCGCGGCTGTCACTTGAGTGACTCCGAATCCTCTGAACGCCCCAGAGACCGGATTGTTGGTGTAATTAGCCGACCCTTTGAGCCTAACATTGGGTATCTTGTAAGGTCCACCTGCGTGCTCCATTGCCAGGGCCAGAACCACACCTCCTAGGTGATCGTAAGGGCCGGTGTCAAAGGTGAGATGAGCCTCAAGGCAATGGAATGAGCCATCATTTTTCGCTCCCAGCTTGTAGCTCATAATAGCCGGGTGTCTTTTTGTTCCGGCAATGAACGACTCCTCCCTGTCCCACCACATCTTTACCGCTCTTCCGTTTGATCTCATGGCCGCAAGACCGAGCAAGGTCTGTGTTGTGACACCGTCCTTACCACCAAAAGCCCCTCCTGGATGCGGCGCAATTATACGGATCTTTTCCATGGGAACCCCAAGGGCCTCAGAGACCTCGGTTCTATCCCTGAATGGGGTTTGTGTAGAGCAAACAATTACAAGACGACCATCTTCCTCTATGGCCCATCCACTTTCAGTCTCCAGGAAAGCGTGCTCTTGCCTGGGGGTTTTGAAAGAGCCCTCAACTACAAAATCGCATTCCGAAAAGGCTTCATCGCCTTTACCAACCGTATGAGAAGCAATCAAAAGAGCGTTACCGTAGGTATGTTCCTCATGGATAATCCGAGCGTCTTCACTTAAAGCGAGTTCAGGGTCAAGAACAGCCTCAAGGGGCTCAAGGTCCAACTTTATAAGCTTCAAACTCCTTTTGAGGGTTTCCCTATCCTCAGCCAAAACCAGGGCCACAGGGTCGCCGCAATGCCGCACCGTACTATCTACAAGAACCGGCTGGTCCTTTAAGACCACTCCCTGGCGGTTGGTTCCCTTAACGTCTTTGTGGGTGAGAATGTCCACTATTCCAGGAACTTTCATGGCTTCGGTCTTGTCCACATCCTTCAGATGGGCGTGAGCGACCCCCGCCCTTTTAACGCCTATCCAAAGATGGTTTTCACCGTAATAATCCACTGAGAATTTTTCAGCGCCTGTGGTCTTGTCCAAAGCGTCATGCCTTAATGTTGTCTCGCCAATGTTGTACGGTTGATTTCTCGATGAATTGGACGGTCGAAATGAAATTAAGTCAATATCAACGCGAGTGTTTGTTCCTGGAGACGAGTTCTTTGGGTTCACGCCGCGACCTCTGAAAAAACTTCTTCTAATGCGTTTATAAAAGCAGCCAAAGCCTCCATTTTCCCTATGGTGACCCGAATATAATTTGGGAACCTAAAACCTGTCATTGTCCGAACCATCACACCTTTGGCCATCAATTTTCTATACGCCAGTGTATCGCTGATCGGCAATCTTATCATCATATAATTACCCTCTCCACTGATGAAACTATGGCCCATGCGATTCAGCTCTTTTGTTAAATATTCTTTTCCATCATGAATCATTTTTCTGGTTCGTAAAACATGATCGTCCTCATTCACAGCGGCTATGGCGGCTTCCTGGGCCAATGCGTTCACAGAGTAAACAACACATGTCCGACGAATGGCGTCCACAAGATCCAGTGACGCGGCAAGGTAGCCGATTCTAAGGCCGGCCAATCCGTACATCTTTGAGAATGTTCTGAATACCACAAGATTAGGATACTCTTCCATCATCTTCATCCCATCTGGATAATCAGGCTGATCCACGAACTCAAAATAGGCTTCATCAACGACAACCACCTGTTTTCCATCAACTTTATCAAGAAACGCCCTCAACTTGTTCTCAGGCCAGTATGTCCCGGTTGGATTGTTGGGATTGCAAATAAAAATAAGCTTGCTCCTTTTGTCGATCCGTTCCAATATGGCCGAGTCATCAAAACAGTAATCTTTAAGAGCCGTAAGCCTCGGTTCAAAACCTGAAAACTCCGCAACCCACTCATAAACCGCGAAGGTCTTATCCGCTGTAATTATATTGTCACCTTTTTCGCAAAACGCCTTTATCACGAATCCGATCACTTCATTCGCGCCATTGCCCACCAGGAATTGATCAGGGTGTTTGTTGTGGCGTTCCGCCAGTTTACGCCTCAAATAAAAGGCGTCTCCACTGGGGTAGATCGACGCCCTTTCAGGGCGAAAACGTCTGAGGGCCTCTTTTGAAGCCGGAGATGGTCCGAGACCGTTTTCATTGTTATTAAGCCGGAACAGGTGTGAGCATCCGTATAAACGCATCAGCTCAGGGTCCGGTTTGCTCGGAATGTATGGTTCAAATTTCTTGATGTACTCAGGCAGGAGTCTCTGTACTGAAAACCGATTCATATTGTCACTCGCTTGAACCAAGTTGAAAGACTACGATGTCTCCATGACCACAGTAGGGC
>CAZFJT010000255.1:0-346 GCA_964519135.1 uncultured Syntrophales bacterium
TAAGGCCGAAGGAGTGGAGGTCGCTTTAATATCACGCCATGGGACTGGTCACAGAACAAGGCCTTCTAACGTAAATTTCAGGGCCAATGTCTGGGCCATGAAAGAACTGGGGATTACACATATAATTGCCACAACCGCGTGCGGTTCACTCAGGGAAGAGATAGAGCCCGGACATTTAGTGATTCCCGACCAGTTTATCGACAGGACCACCAAAAGGGAAAGTTCATTTTATCATGGTGACCAGGTGGCCCACATAGCAATGGCCGATCCTTTTTGCGAGAATCTGAGGCAAGTTCTGATTAGTACAGCTCGGGAATTGGGCGCTCCGCACCATTCAACCGGGACT
>CAZFJT010000255.1:356-1869 GCA_964519135.1 uncultured Syntrophales bacterium
GACCATAGAAGGGCCGAGGTTTTCCACAAGGGCGGAAAGCAAGATGTTCAGGGCATGGGGCGCTGATGTAATAAATATGTCCACTGTCCCAGAAGTAGTATTGGCCAGGGAGGCCGGAATCTGTTACTCAGCAGTAGCCATGAGCACCGATTATGACGCGTGGCATGAGAGCGAGGTCCCTGTTACCTGGGAGATGATAGTGGAGACAATGAAAAAGAATGTGGAAAATGTTAAAAGCATATTTTTCAAATCCCTGCATAAGATAGATTTTGAGGATTGCGAGTGCAGGACGGCAATTAATAACTCGTTGGTTTAACTTATTGATTGGTTAAATACCTATTAATATAAATTAAGGAGATCACTAAATGGATTTGAAAAACTCCATAAATTTAGCTTTAGGAAACGAACAGGTTGATCTGCTCCTCAAAAACGGGAAACTGGTTAATGTGGTTTCTGGTGAAATCTACCAGGAATCAGTGGCCGTCCACGGGGACCGGGTGGTTGGTTTTGGGGACTATGACGCAAAGCAAGTGGTCGACCTTCAGGGAAAATATATGGCGCCGGGATTCATAGACGGGCATCTGCACCTGGAATCAACTATGCTCAGTATTCCGGAATTTGCCAGGCATGTTGTCCCGTTCGGCTCGACCACAGTAGTCGCGGATCCCCATGAAATAGCAAATGTCATGGGATTGGCCGGGATTCAATTCATGCTGGACACCAGCGAGGGCTTGCCCCTTGGGGTCTTTATAATGTTTCCCTCCTGCGTGCCCGCCACTCCATTTGAGACATCCGGAGCGGAGCTGACCCATGTCGATATGAAGGGCTTTTTGACAAATCCCAGAGTACTCGGGCTTGCTGAGGTCATGAATTTTCCCGGAGTATTGATGATGGACGAGGAAGTCTTGGCAAAGATAGAGACATTCTTCGGAAAGGTCGTTGACGGTCACTCCCCGGGCCTCTCAGGAAAAGCATTGTCAGCATATGTCACAGCAGGTATCGGGTCGGACCATGAATGTGTTTCAAAGGAAGAGGCTGTTGAAAAACTGAGAAACGGTATGCGGATCATGGTGCGGCAGGGATCAGCGGCAAAGAACCTGGAGGCGCTATTGCCTGCGGTTAATACTCATAATTCAAGGAATTGCATGTTTGTGACGGATGATATGGACCCAGTGGACATAAAGAATATTGGCCACATAAACAGTGTGATCAGAAAAGCCATAACAATGGGACTGGATCCGATAACAGCCATACAGATGGCCACCATAAATACGGCCCGTTATTTTAAGCTCGACCACACGGGCGCGATATTGCCCGGCTATTTTGCGGACATTGTAGTGTTGGATTCTTTGGAAGATGTCAGTGTATCGCAAGTTTATAAAGGCGGGGAGCTGGTGGCGGAAAAAGGCGAAATGCTGGTCGCGTGTGAACCCGCCAAGGACATTCATATTAAATCCACGATTAATGTGGACTTGGAGAAAGTGAAAGATTTCAGTGTAAAAGACCAAGGCGA
>CAZFJT010000255.1:1879-5496 GCA_964519135.1 uncultured Syntrophales bacterium
AGTCAAGGCTGAAGGCGACAAAGTGAACATCATAGGCGCGGCGCAGGGCGAAATAGTCACAAAGCGGATTGTGGACGAAGCTCCAAAGGCAGATGGATGGTTGGCGCAGGACATAAATACCGACACATTAAAAATAGCGGTCATTGAACGTCATAATGGATCAGGGGCTTATTCAGTGGGACTTATCAGGGGCTTTGGCCTGAAGAAAGGCGCAATAGCCTGTACTGTGGCCCATGATTCCCATAATATCATCGTTGTGGGCGCAAATGACTCAGACATGTACTCTGCGGCCAGGGAATTGGCCAACCTTGGCGGAGGTATGCTGGTATGTGAAAATGGAGCGGTCCAGGCCAAGTTACCTCTACCAATAGCCGGGCTGATGTCGGATCGTCCGTTGGAAGAAGTGGCCCAAGGAGATGACGAGATATCAAAGGCCGCCCATGAACTGGGGTGCGCTCTTGAGGCGCCGTTCTCCACTCTGTCCTTTATGGCGCTTACACCGATTCCTGAGCTGAAAATCACGGATCAGGGCCTATTCGACTCACTGAACTTTAAATTCGTTTCACTCTTTGAATAAAACCAATGGCATATCTGTTCCCGGATCTTCCCAAGATCGTCTTATGAATCCAGGGTTTTGGGTTCCGGGAACCATAGTCCCATATTATCCGGTGAGCAAAGTTTCCTGAGCCGGCCAATTGAACGCAGTGAATCCAAACCCCCAATCTTTCCATACATTAAACCAAGCCCGTTAAAATTACTTTTTCCACTATTGCGCTAATTTTATTCTTCACCGCCCTTGACTCATGGGAAGGCGTAGTTAACATCATTGCTAATGATAACTATTATCAGTAAAGGGGTCCCTTGAAAGAGAGACAAACAGAAAGACAGACACACAGAGCCAAATTAAGGATGACCAGGCAAAGGCGCGTAATCTTGGAAGAACTTAGAAAAATGGAATCACATCCAACTGCTGACGAGGTCTTTCAAGTTGTGCGCAAAAGGTTACCAAGAATGAGTCTCGGCACAGTGTATCGCAACCTGGAAACAATGTCACAATCAGGCATTATAAGGAAACTGGAGCTATCCGGCGCCGCGAAACGCTTTGACGCAAAGATCGACGACCATTATCACGTTAAATGTTTGCAATGCGGCAAGATTGAAGACCTGCCTGTTCATCCTTATCGAGTGATCGAGGACGTCACCGGGAAGATAAGTGATTACCACGTATTCGGCCACTCCTTGGAAGTATGGGGACTGTGTCCTGAATGTCGCAATCACAAGGAAACCCCCAAAAAGTCAACAGATCAAGGGAAGGGGTCGGAACATGGTAAAGCCGGACCATAAAGGCTTGTTCAAAGGGTTTCCCTGGTTTTTATAAGAACCGGATTATGGTTTTCGGCCTTTTTATATTGATGGATACGTTGCATGACGTGATCCCAAACCAAATAAAAACAAGTAAGAGCTACAGGAGGAATAAAGGAGATGGCGGATCTTAAAGGATCTCAAACCGAAAAAAATCTAATAACCTCATTCGCGGGGGAGTCCCAGGCGAGAAATCGTTATACATACTGGGCCGGGCAAGCAAGGAAAGAGGGCTTTGTCCAAATAGCCCATATATTTGAGGAAACAGCCAACCAGGAAAAAGAACACGCTAAGAGGTTTTTCAAGCAATTACAGGGTGGAGAGGCAATGGTAGCAGCGCCTTTTCCGTCTGGAATAATCGCAGGCACCGCGGAAAATCTGAAAGCAGCCGCTGCTGGTGAGCATTATGAATGGACCGAGATGTACCCGGGCTTTGCCAAGGTAGCCAGGGAAGAGGGATTCGAATCCGCCGCGAAGATTTGGGAAGCTGTGTCCATTGCAGAGAAACAGCATGAGAAAAGGTATCTGGATCTGCTTAGAAATGTTGAATCAGACAAGGTGTTCAAAAAGGATCAACCGGTTGTTTGGAGATGCATAAACTGCGGCTATCTTCATGAAGGCCCTGTGGCCCCTGACAATTGCCCGGCCTGCGCTCATCCTCAATCTTATTACGAAATTTTAGGTGAAAATTGGTGATTCAGGATTCTTAAATATTGGCTAGTCCTGATTGATTGTTAACTTATATTCAGAAAGGGGTTAAATAAAAATGCCGGAAAAACTTGAGATCTACAAATGTGAAGTGTGTGGAAACATCGTTGAGCTGATTCATGGCGGACAAGGGGAGCTTGTTTGCTGTGGGCAACCCATGAAACTATTCAAGGAAAATACGGTAGACGCGGCAAAAGAGAAACATGTGCCTGTGAAAGAGAATGTGGATGAAGGCCTGAAGGTGAAGGTGGGAGATGCGCCGCATCCTATGGAAGACAAGCACTACATTGAGTGGATCGAAATAGTTTCATCTGATGGAAAGGCTTACAGGCAATTCCTAAACCCAGGGGAGGCGCCTGAAGCGGTTTTTCCAGTTAAGGGAGACTTTACCGCAAGGGAATATTGTAACCTCCATGGTTTATGGAAGTCGTAGTTTGAGCTGAGCATTGACAATACCGGGGGGCCGCCCGATGACATGGGTAAGACGGGTAAGCGTTAAAAGGGCGTGTCCCCCGATATAATATCTACTTTTGCTAATATTTATAGCTTGGAGCAGCGTGTTATGGCTAGTCCTGAACAGATGTGGCAATGTCAGACAGTAAATTGCGGATATATTTACAATCCTGATAAAGGTGACAGAAAGGGCAAGATACCCAAAGGGACACTTTGGGAAAACCTGCCTGAAGATTGGAAATGCCCCATATGCGGGGCAGGCAAGAAAATGTTCAAACCTCTGGCGTGATCAGAGTAAGTTGGCGGTTGACGGCGTATAAATCCGGGCCGACAGGATCATGGGCCTTGAAAGGGTCAAGTTTTATGAGACAATATTTAGCGCCTTTATTGGCTTTTGCGTTAGTTGCGGTTCTTATTCAAACAGGCGCGGCTTTTGCTGGTCCATTGGCGGTTGATACCGAAAAATTGGCTTCAATACAGTTTAAACTGGTCGGCCTGGAGAAAAGCGCTGAAAAGCTCGGACTTCCAGGGAAAAAGCATTTCTCCTTACAAGACCTGAACACTGAAATAATCGTTATTGAGCTCTTCAGCATGTATTGCCCACATTGTCAAAGGGAAGCCCCAAAGGTGAACAAACTTTACCAGCGGTTGCAGGATTCAAAAGGTTTAGCCGGCAGGACCTTATTCATGGGAATCGGTGTTGGAAACACTCCCTATGAGGTGAAGATATTCGGTAAGAAATATTCGGTTGGTTTCCCATTGATTGCTGATCCTGAATTAAAGGTTGAAGCGGCGTTAAAAAAACAGACCAGGACCCCAACATTCATTGTTTTGAGACGTGTGAACGATAAGGAGTTCAAACTCGTTCATTCAGTGGTGGGTCCAATAGATGATATTACGCAGTTTATCGAAAGTGTAAACGCGGGCGCCCGCTGACAGCGTAAGATAGGGAGATCCCAATGGCTCTGGATAGATCCTTTGTGTATTGGTTGATTAGAAAAGCATTTGTAGTGGCTGTAAGCGTTCACCGTGGTCGCCATAAGCATCTGGAATCACGATGGGGGAGGTTTGGAGGGGGAGATGGTCTCCCCATC
>CAZFJT010000256.1:0-5485 GCA_964519135.1 uncultured Syntrophales bacterium
CATCGGACTCACGCCGCCCGGCTCGGCCTACACTGGGCCCCCACAAGAGTGAATAAATACACTATCTGCTTTATCCCCTTCATTCCTTAATGACCGGAATCTTTTTTTTCAACAAACCAGTTTAAGGCAAGGATGTACGAGTCCGCGCCAAAACCAGATATGAGCCCCTCACACACCCCTGATAGCATGGAAACCTTCCTGAAGTCTTCCCTTGCGTGGGGATTGGACAAATGTACCTCAATTACCCTTGTATCTATTGCGGCCACAGCGTCTCTTAAAGCCACACTGGTGTGGGTGTAGGCCGCCGCGTTTAATATTACCCCTTCAGATTCCGCGCCAGCCCTCTGGATCATGTCCACAAGCTCCCCTTCAATGTTGGATTGAAGGCAAATGACCTCTATTCCGTGCATTGCGCCATATTTTATTAACTGGTTTTCTATTTCAGAAAGCGTCTGGGTCCCATATATACCGGGCTCACGTTTACCGAGCATATTGAGATTGGGGCCGTTTATTACGAATATTTTCATTTATTGGTCCTCTGGGCCAGCAAACAATCTGCCATTACCAACGCGACCATGGCCTCGCCCACTATGGATATCCTGGGACATATACAGGGATCGTGCCTGCCTTTGGTTACAATGGATGTATTTTTATGGTCAGTATCTATTGTCCTTTGTTCAATTCCTATTGAAGGGGTGGGTTTTACAGCAAATCTCAAAAAGATGTCCTGGCCGGTGGAGATTCCTCCAAGTATCCCTCCTGCGTTATTGGATACAAAGCCATCCTTGGTCATGGGATCATTTGACTGGGAACCGGTCATAAAAGCCGCTTGGAATCCTGCGCCTATTTCCACTCCCTTGACCGCGCCAATGGAAAATATTGCTTGGGCCAAGAGCGCGTCCAGCTTATCAAAAACAGGATCTCCCAGTCCTGCTGGGACATTCTTCATATATAGCTCTACAATACCACCCACTGAATCGTTGGTTTCTTTTGCGTGTTTTACTGTATCCTCCATCAGAGGGGCCATTGCAGGATCAGGACATCGCAAGGGATGTGATTCACAAAATTCAAAGTCCCGCTCCTCTGCTTCAATCACCCCAATGGTCGAAACACAGGATTTAACGATAACGCCCTCTGTTTCCAGCAGGGCCTTCGCGATCGCGCCTGCAGCCACCCTGCCCACTGTTTCCCGGCCTGAAGACCTTCCGCCCCCTGGCTGGGGAGGTATACCGTATTTCATATAATAGGTGTAATCAGCGTGGCCTGGTCTGAATTTGTTCCTGATTTCTTTGTAATCCTTTGATCTCTTGCCTTTGTTCCTGACAATTAATGCTATGGGCGATCCTATTGTCTTTCCGTCAACAATACCTGAAAGGATCTCCACCTGGTCCTGTTCCTTCCTTGGAGAAACATAATCAGATACGCCCGGTTTTCTCCTATCCAACTCCCTTTGAATCTTTGCTTCTTTTACCGCCAACCCTGGGGGAACTCCGTCCACCACAGCTCCAACCGCAGGGCCGTGGGATTCCCCATATGTGGTCACCTTGAAATATCTGCCAAACACACTACCCATTCTTGCGCAACCTAACCCTTTCTATTGCCACTGACAGCTCGTCTTCAGTTACGTCATCAACAATTGCCGTTTCCTTGTCTCCCTTTAACAGAACGAACACAACATTCCCCTTTCTGATCTTCTTGTCCTGAAGCGCGATTTGCCACGCGTCTTTAGCTGAAGGGGCCTCCAGGTCCTCAGGAGAGATTAGGGCCAATGCGCTTGATATTCGATCAAAACGCTCTTTAGAGATCAGCCCCCTTGCCTGGGAGAGGCTTGCAGCAACCTCCATACCCAGGGCCACGCAGCGCCCATGGCTCACCTTGTGCCTGTAGAATGACTCAACAGCATGGCCGTAAGTATGGCCGAAATTAAGGAGCATCCTTTCACCTGATTCCTTGAAGTCCCGCTCCACTACGCCCGCTTTTGCCCTCGCGGACCTTCGGGCTATATCAGCCATAAGCAACTGATCTCCTTTTAAGAGCCTGTCCGGATTCTCCTCTATCTCTCGGGCCAGGAGCGGATCAGCCACAAGGCCGGTCTTATAAGCCTCAACCAGCCCCTCCCTGATGTGGCGTTTATTCAATGTGGTGAGACTGAAGAGATCCAATATAACCGCCTTTGGGATTGCAAAGGTCCCTATCATATTCTTTGCGCTTCCCAGGTTCACTGCGGTCTTGCCTCCTATGGCAGCGTCCACGCACCCCAGCAGTGTGGTTGAAATCAACACGCATTTCATTCCCCGCTTGTACGTGGATGCTATAAAGGCCCCCAGATCCGTTACTACCCCTCCTCCGATGGCTATTAGGGTGTCGTCCCTGTCAAATTTGTGTTCCAGCATTAGCTCATATATCTTGGACGCGGTCTTGATGGTCTTTGATGTCTCCCCAGGACGAACCGCCTTAATAATCGCGCCCTGCAAATAAGGGCCGTATTTGGACCAATGAAGCCTTTCCACGGTTTTGTCTGTTAGGACGAATCTCCTTCCATTACCAATAATCTCGTCAAGAACCGCCGCTGGATTACCGGTTGGAATAACTTCACACTGTTCATCGCCCATTTTCAGTGAAAACGATTTTTCTCCGAGTAGTTCCCTGACTATCATTTCTGAAACCTCAACCGGAGAAAGTTTTCCTGCTGCAATGGAAAGCAAAGCCTTTTGATAATATTCTCTTCTTTGGTCATACAATGCCCTGGCTGAGTCTTCATCTCCCCATTTGGGTCTGGCCTCCCTTGATAATGCGCTTGTTCTCTTCAGGCATGTTTCAAAGTCAACGTCCAGATGGATAATTACTCCAGAGTCCTCCATAAGCCTCAAATTCTCTGGCAATATGGGAGCGCCTCCACCAGTGGCCACCACAAGACCCTTTTGTTTAGCAAGTTTTGCCAGCAGCCTGGTCTCTTCTTTTCTGAACGCATCCTCACCCAAATCCCTGAAGACATCGGCAATGGGCGCCTTGAAGGACTTGGCCAATACTTCATCCATATCCATGGACCTGCGCCTTAATATCCGGCCGAGTTCCCTGGAAACCGTACTTTTACCAGAGGCCATAAATCCTACCAGGTAAATGTTATTGGTCATCAGATTCCCTGAGGGCTTCTAAAAATTCCGAGCAATCCACGCTCTTGCCTGTCCATAGATTGAAGCTCAGGGCAGCCTGGCACGCCAACATATTCAGCCCATCGGAAAATTGAGCTGAGAAACGTTTGGCTGCAGCCTCCCAAATATTCTCTTTTCTTCCGTAATTAAGATCCATGAAATGGGAACAATTGTGAAACCGAAGACTAGAAATGCGATCAGCCAATTCAGGGGATTCCTGGGGACTTGAAACAGAAGTTGCGTTGATTACAATCTCAGCGTTAAGGTAGCGCTTTCCCAACCCATCAAAACTCAGTGCTTCACCACCCATGTCCGCGCAGAGGCTTTTGGTTGCCTCCAGGTTCCTGCCTATTACTCTCACCCTTCTTGCGCCGGCCTTAATCAAGCCAAATATCGCAGCCCTTGCCGCGCCTCCAGCGCCGAAAACCAGAGCGGACATTCCTGACGGATCAAGTTCCATCAACTTCATTGCCTCAATTAAGCCCCTTGCGTCCGTATTGTAACCGATCAGACCGGCTTGTTTGTCCACGACAATTGTATTAACAGCCCTCATTGCAGCCCCGTCTTCCAATATATCGTCCAGAAACGGCAATATTGACTCTTTATATGGAACGGTAACATTTACCCCGGCAATTCCAAGGGCCCTGATTCCTTTTAGGGCCTCGGCCAGGCTCTCGGGCTCCACTGTAAAAGGGATATACACACCATTTATCCCGTGGCGAGCGAGGACACGATTGTGCATTAATGGGGATTTGGACTGTAGCGCCCTTTGATCGCTTATTATTCCATATGTTTTCATTTCATCAATCTGTTCAGGTGTTCATTGAATTCAGGATATGAGATATTGATACACTGTTCGTCATCAATATGGATCGACTCTCCAATGAGAGCTGAAGCTACTTTTATAGTCATGGCTATCCTGTGGTCACCATATGCGGACAGCTCCAAAACTGGCCTCAAAATGGTCGGCCCCTCAACAATAAGATTATCTCTACCGGCTTCAACCTTAGCGCCCATAGCTGTAAGGCAATTTGAGACAGCCTCTAGCCTATCAGATTCCTTCACCCTAAGCTCCCCAACGCCCTTAAATTCAGTGACACCTTGGACCTGGGTAGCTAAAAGGGCCAGTATGGGAATCTCGTCCACAAGAGCGGGTATCTCTTTTTCCTCAACTACGCAGGCATTGAGCCCTTTCTTGGACTTGACTCCAATTCTTCCCCATGGCTCAGGATCGGAACCAAGCTCCTCTAAGGTTACATCAGCGCCCATACGCTTCAATACGTTAACGAATCCAAGTCGTCCCGGATTTAACAGGACCCCATCGGCAATCACATCTCCATCAGGGATCATAGCAGCGGCTGACAAGAAAAAAGCTGCTGATGAAGGGTCACCTGGTACTTTAAACCTTGCCGGCGCCTTTAAACCGGAACGCTTTACAGTGATTTTATTGTTATCTGTTTCAATATGGCCGCGCAATTGTTTTATGAGTCTTTCCGTATGGTCCCTGGAATTTAACGGCCCAGTGACTGTTGTATTCCCGTGAGCGCAGAGCCCGGCCAAAAGAATGGCGCTTTTCAATTGAGCGCTGGCTACCGGCAGTTCGTACGATATTCCCCTGAGCCCGGCCGGTCGAATCTGTACAGGGCATTTCCCGTTGGTGGTCTCAATATCCGCGCCCATTTCTCTCAACGGTTTGGCCACCCTTTCCATAGGTCTTGCCCTCAGAGAATCATCCCCGTCCAAGGTATAGTTTCCCTCAAGTCCGGCCAATATACCCATCATAAGTCTTATTGTGGTGCCTGAATTCCCGCAATCTATACTCGCTTGCTCCTTGATTTTTCCGTTTGCCCCCTCTATGAGAAGTTCATCACCGTCTTGGCTGATATTAACCCCCAATAGTTTAACAGCTTCCAGGCTGGAGCAAACATCAGCGGCTGTGGAAAGGTTTTCCACCCTCACCTGCCCACTGTACAACAGTGACATCAGAGCCATCCTGTGTGATATGGACTTGTCTCCAGGGGTTTTTACATGACCTTTCATGGGCGCCCGCTCATCCTTTACAAGACCTTTCTCTTGAAAATTGGATTGTGAGATAATAAGCGATTATACGTAAAAATTCATTACAGCAAGTTGCGCGAAAAGGCGCCATCAGTCAAGGGACTATTTTCCCCATCCAGTGAACTCCACTCCTTATATCAAATTGCGGCCCGCCAAGTACAGTGGCTATAGCCTGAGACGTCCTGCAGACGGAAGTCCGATGAGTTTTGAAAGATCCAGAATTGCGATGACACCACCAAATTATTCGGTTGATCACTTAGGATACGGTATGGTAG
>CAZFJT010000257.1:0-5484 GCA_964519135.1 uncultured Syntrophales bacterium
TATTATGGGCATATTTTTATGAGCCATTTCGCGTTTAATTTTGAGAACTGGTATAGTACCAGGTGGTTTTGAAAGGAGAATAAAAATGGGAACATCCACCGGATATCCTTATGATTTTGAAAAGTGTGTAGAATTCCACGGCCATGTATGTCCAGGGCTCGCAATAGGCTATTGCGCTGCAAAGGCAGGGCTCAGCGCGTTGGGAGTAAATCACTCGGAAGATGAGGAAGTGGTCGCAATAGTAGAAAATGACTCATGCGCTGTGGACGCAATACAAGTAATCACTGGATGCACATTTGGAAAAGGAAATCTGTTCTTTCGTGATTGGGGAAAACAGGTCTTCACATTCTTTGATCGATCCAGGGCAAAGGCCGTGAGGATAGCTTTGCAAAGCCGGGACCTCATCCACAATGAGGAACGCAGGCGATTAAGAATGAAAATTGATCAGCGCGCGGCCACCAAGGAAGATGAGGAGCGATACAGAGATCTGAAAGAGGAAGGGGTGTTGGAGATAATCCAAAGAGATCCGAAAGATTTCTTTAAAGTGGAATACGTGGATATTCCTGAACCAGAGGAAGCCAAGATTGTTGAGACAACCAAATGCGCTCTGTGCGGGGAAGAGACCATGACATCCAAAATGGTTCAATCCGATCAAGGCAAGATCTGCACAGGTTGCAAACTCAAAGCTTAAGGACACTGAATAAAAATGCGCGTAAATGATTATCTCTATCTTTATCTATGGGATGACCCACGGCAAAACAATTGCAACAGCGTCTTCATAAGCGGCAAGGTTCCGGTTCTTATCGATCCGGGTCACGCTCATAAAGTCGATGAATTGTTGATGAGGATGAAGACGGACAATGTGGACATTGATTCCATTAAGTCTCTGATTTTCACCCATTGCCATCCTGATCATATGGAGGGAATATCGGCCTTTGATAAGTCTTCAATTAAAAAAGGCATATCAATTAAGGAATTTCATTTTCTGGAAGAAACGGCCAGGCCCATGTTCGCGCAACACGGAACAGAATTCCCGGACTTCAAATTCGATTTTTTCCTGCGTGAGGGCCCCTTGAACATTGGAAAGCATGAATTTCATGTTCTGGAAACCCCTGGACACAGCCCAGGAAGCATATGCATTTATTGGCCTGCCCAAAAAACTCTCATTGCAGGGGATCTCGTCTTTATGCAGGGAGTTGGTAGGGCCGATCTGCCAGGAGGCGATGAGAAACAACTAAGGGAAAGTCTCAAGAGAGTCTCTGAACTGGATATTGAACTTGTGATACCAGGCCACGGACCACCAATAAGAGGCGCCAGGGATGTAAAAGCCAACTTTGATTATATAAAAATGGCTTTTCTTGGGGGATTATGATGATGTTCAAATTTTTGGCAACCCATGTCTTGTTTTTTATACAACCATTTGTTAAGCACTTTCAACCCCTTAACAAGTGGCCCCTAAATCGTAAAATATTTTGGACAAATTTTTTGCTGATCCCCTTATTATTCGGAAAAAGGCCGATACTGATAACTCATTGTATTTCATCATAAATTAGTTTTTTGGGCCAATATGGGAATCTTGGCACATGGGTTGCATACATATAAACACAAATAGACAACGAATCTATTCCTCCTACGCCAACTGATTTACAGTTGGTATTTTTTTTATGTCTGTTTGATTGAGCTAAAGGTCATATGATTTCAAAGCGATTTGAGATTGGAAGGGGCCCCGCTCTTTGCGGATACATTGCCTGTTTATGGGTTTGTATCGTTATTCCCGTGTTCTTATTTCCCACCACTTGTACGGCGGATCAGCCAAAGATCAAGACCCTTGTGCTGCCATTTTACCTCAGCGCGGCTGATGAAACCAGGGAGTTGATAACCTTCAGGGACTTCGTGGACAAGAAGATCAGGAAAACCATTGAATCCGCTGGAGACAAATTTGAGATTGCCCCAAAAAGCGTGGCAATGAAGCTGGTGGCCCAGAACAAGATCCCAAGGGACGAGTCTGATATCAAGTCTCTCACCGCGGTATCCAACGCAGATTTTGTAATATTCGGCTCTGTTGAGCGAAATGGAAATAATTACAAATTCAGGGGCTATATGTGGCAATCAAAGGAGAGAAAGTTGGTTGTGTCCACAGAATTTTCAGTTGGGCACGTGCTACTTCTCTCAAGGGTCTTAAACGAATTTTCAGCCCATGTGTTTGACAGATTGCAGGGCAGTCCCAACCTTGAATTCTATCCATCGGAATCACCAGGTCTTAAGGAGAAGAAAAAGGAAGCCGAATTCAGGCCGGTGAGTATTGATAAAGATACCGGACCCTGGAGGAGCCCAAGCATACCTGAGGCCTTAGTTTCACTGGATATAGGCGATATGGATGGAGACAAGAAGAACGAAACTGTTTTCTTGAGCCAATATCAGGCCACAATCGGCAAATATGAAAATGGGGCGTTAAAGACACTTTTGCGTTTTTCAAATCGGCCGGTGGTCTACATAAACGCGGAAATCGAAGATATAGACGGAGACGGCGCCGCGGAACTCCTGATATGCTACCAGACACCAAAAAGGTTGGAATCCGCGATCATTACTTACAAAAACAGGAATTTCAGTATAGTCCAGACTTTTCCCAATACCATCATAAGCATGATAGACGATCCTGTGTTTGATGGCCAGAGACTCCTAGCCGCCCAGAAAACCGATTCTCCGAACATGTTCAATGGACGGATCTTTAGAATGAGGATGAACGAAGGTAAGGCCGATGTGTACGGTGAGACCGCCCTGCCCCCTGGAACCCTCTTGACAAGCTATGTCACCGGCAAGCTTGGAAAGTCCAAAGAAAAACTTAGAATAATATTGAATCAGGATCAGAGACTAATGGTCTTTGACAATGAAAATAGGCTCCTGTCAACGGTTTCCGATAAGATCTACGGTATAGACAGGAAAGTCTCTTTCAAGGTGGGGGATCAGAATCGATCAGTTATATTCCCTGGGAGACTCGCAATAATCGACACGAACGGGGATGGCGAACAAGAGCTTCTTGTAATAAAACAAACATCCAATGGTAGTGTGGTGGAAGATCTGGTTTGGCGTAATAACCAATTGAAGCAGAAATGGAAGACTGTCGGCGCCAGAGGTGTAATATCGGATTTCAGAATCAGAGATTTCAAGAATCAAGGCGCTAGATCACTTGTTTTGATCCTTGTACAGCCCACCCCGTTTCCCCTAATGGCCTTTTCAGGGCCTTCCAGTGTTGTTTACGCGTATGAAATGGGCATGTGAGCGATTTTATAAAGATCAATCACCCCTGCAACAATGAAAGATCCTGTATAAACTCTTGATTTAATGCGTTATATGTTGACAAATCCGCAAAACAGCCTTTTAATTTAAAAAGAGCTGCTATTAATTACCGATTCTGATATTGTAGTACAATGTGAACTGGGGGAAGAATCGTCATGTCTTCAGAATTACAGGTCAAAGCGGGGGAATTTGTAACGGATATTCGCTCAAAGCTCACCGATTACGAATTAATGGAAAAGTACGGCCTTGAAGCAATTGAATTGAAACAGGCCATAAAAAAGCTCGTGGATTCCCATGTAATTCCCGCGTCCGAGGTGTACCATAGGAAAATCCTCTACGACGCGTCTTTGGATACAGAGAAAAGAAGGCGCTTGCCAAGGCATTACCTTGCTCTTTTGCTACCGATCTTCGAGTCTGACGATCCCACTGTTAGGGGCTGGCTCACTGACATCAGCGAGGAAGGAGTAGGTGTAAAAGGAATTAAATCGGATTTCGGAGAGTTCCGGGTATTTTCCATTATACCTGGGAAATTTAGTGATATTGAAGAGATCACCTTTGAGGCCGAGTGTCGGTGGTCTGAATGGTCTGAAGATGAGTCCGATAATGCAGCCGGATATATGGTAACCGATATTAGCGATTCAAACCTGCTCGCCCTAAGGGAATTTATCAGGCGTCTAAGCGTTGAAAATTAGGCTGGTTTAAACTGGTTTTTACCTTTTAAATATTGGATTATCAGGGGCGCCTAAAAACTTGTATGAACCCGCGCCATGAAATTCACTATTTACAAATCCTCGGCGTTCCACCCAAATAGCGTCCCTGTTCAGAATTATCCTATGGTAAGAAGGATCCCAAAAGGGCATCAATGGAGCGCCTGCGCAGGACACCACTATTCTGGAGTTATTTTGAGGTATGTTCACTTCCATTACAGCGGATCTGTGCTTATGACCTTGTAGAATAAGGCTGAAACCGTTTTGGCTAGCTGTTTGGAGTATATCTCCCGCGTCAGAGAGAAAATGGGCCCAAAAAGAAGAGCTTCGCACCACTGGAAACACCGGATGATGCAATATGAGAATTTTGGTCATATCATTATATTTCGCGGACTCCTCCCTGAACCAGTACCTGGTCTGCCTGGTAAGCTTGCCTGGCCAGGAGGGCAATTGATGTATGGTGTTTAATCCGAATACAACTACTTTATGGCTCTGTATTACCTTGACTAGCCTGTCCTCTGGTCCAAAATAACTCCTGTGCCTGGACATTGCCGCAAAAGGAAAAACCCATTCCCAGAAGGCCCAAGGGCTTATTTCCCTGTTGCCCGGGACCACCATGTAATTGCAGACAAGGGAATTCAGAAAATCCAGAGCCTGCTGGAATTGTGATCTTTTGCCGTTGTCGGTGACGTCTCCACTTACCAGGGCGAACTCGGGCCGCCATTGGTTTATATCCTTGGTCAAGACCCCAAGCTTTTCAGTTGACACGTGTTTTCCGAAGTGAAGATCTGAAAGATGTACAATGCGCATAACATGATACCATATGATTTTGAGCCATACAGGTCAAATAAGTTTCCAAAAAGCCCACTAAATCCTCATTAATTGGGGGCGCGGCGTTTAGCCTGTTGGCGGGAGATCCGATTCGCTGTGTTTAAATTCGCAAGCTCAACAAACTTCGCTCATTGGAATCCAGCCGCCAGGTTCGGCTCACTCTACTTCCATTCCAAGATTCTCTCCTCTGTCCTCCCTGCCGCCAACAACTGAGGGATTATAAAAGAGCCGCGTGTTTTTGTGGAGGTATGTTCCATGTTAAGAGTTCACTGTGGTCGCCATAAGTAGCTGGAATCACGATGGGGGAGGTTGCGTGATTCATGAGCTGTAAATCTGTTAGGAATAAGACTTTGAGTGGCGTTCTTTTGGATCATATCCCTCTTCAAGTTAATTTTTTTGCGACTTTTTTGACTTTTTTCATGTGCGATCAGGTATGAAGGCTTGGATCTAAGCTTTGATCAAAAAGATCTTATTAATTTTCTCCTTTTTTTTGAGCCAATATTAAATACTGTTTAACGAGAAATTCCCTGAAAATTCCCATACCAATCGTATTGGCCAGTTTTAGTATATTTGAACCCCGCTTGTTTCTATGGACCCGCCGCACTGACAAACCAGCCGACTCCACCAATTCAAGTGCGGAATTTAGGGT
>CAZFJT010000258.1:0-3811 GCA_964519135.1 uncultured Syntrophales bacterium
GACAAAATCCTTCGGAGATATTGTGGGTCATAGCACAAAAGAGGTTGAGCCTCGAAAAGGAGTAATAGGTCAACAAAGGGCCGTAAAAGCGATACGACTGGCAATGGGAGTGAAAAGCTCAGGTTATAATCTGTTTGTATCCGGACACAATGGCTCTGGTCGTTTCACCACTGTTGAAGCTCTATTGAAAGATATGCAAAAGGACTCGCCAATACCTGATGACCTTTGCTATGTGAACAATTTCGCTCATCCGGAGCAGCCGAGGCTTTTAAGATTCAAGGCCGGTAATGGATCCAAGTTCAAGGAGCAAATGGGCGTCCTTGTTGAGACCCTGAAAAAGAAGATCCCTGCTATCTTTGAGAGCGAAGAATTCCAATCTGCAAGAAATGAAATAGTTAATCGTAAGATGGGTGAACAAAAAGCCCTTTTCAAAAATTTCGAGAACAAGGTCGGTGAAGAAAACTTCATGATGGTTCAGGTCCAGGTTGGGCCCTATACCAGGCCGGATTTGGCGCCGGTGGTAGTGGGCAATCCCATGAAGATCGAACAATTGGAGTCTCTGGTTGAAGAGGGGAAATTCAGCCAGGAAGAGCTGGAAAGAATAAAAGAGAAGTACAAAGAACTGTCAAGGGAGATGGAGCAAATATTCAAGCAATCTAGAGATATAGACAAGTCAATCCAGTCGGAGCTGGAAGAACTGGCTAAACAATGGGTCGAGCCCATGCTTGGGGAAATGCTCACTCCAATACTTGACGATTACAAGTCAGATGATGTCGCGTCGTATATTGGCGAGGTTCAGAAGGATGTAATGTCCAACCTGGACCGGTTCAGGCCCAAATTGGTTCCAGCCGGTGGAATGGGAGGTTCGGCCGGTTCAGGGGGGCAAGGCGGCCAAGAGGGCGGTGGTGGCGCTACGCCTATGCTGGTCCAACCTGAAAGTTCCAATTTCATACCTTATGAAGTTAACTTGTTGGTGGACAATTCAGAGACAAAAAAGACCCCTGTTGTGTTTGAGACCGCTCCAACTTTCAGGAACCTGTTCGGCGCGATAGAGCGCACAGTGGACAATAGGGGAATGTGGTCATCTGATTTCAGGCATATAAGGTCAGGCTCCTTTCTTAAGGCCAATGGTGGGGTTCTTGTTTTAAACGCAAGGGATACACTTACAGAAATCGGGGTTTGGCAAAACCTTGAAAGGACCCTTAGGCATAGTCTTTTGGAGATTCAAACCGATCCTTACAGCTTTCTGTTCACAACCTCATTGAAGCCTGAAAAAATACCCGTTAATTTGAAGGTTGTATTGATCGGGGAGCCTGAAATATATGACCTATTGCATTGGTACGATGAAGATTTTCGAAAGATCTTCAAGGTAAAGGCCGAATTTGACCCTACCATGAATAATGATGACCAAAACCTGAGCAAACTGGTGGGTTTTATATCAAATATCTGCTCAGAAGAAGATCTCCTGCCCCTTGATCCGTCGGGTGTAGAAACAGTGGCCAGGTACGGAATAAGGATGGCGGGTCGTAAAAAGAAAATAACCGCTCGGTTCGAAAGATTATCGGATCTTATACGGGAATCTGATCTCAAGGCAAGGGAAGATAATTCTGAATTAATATCCCGCAAACATGTTGAGGCAGCGCATAAAGACAGAATAGAGCGCGTAAACATGATAGAGGATAAGATCCATGAGTTGATCGAAGATGAGATTTTATTTGTTTCCACAGACGGTAAAAAGGTTGGCCAGATTAACGGATTGAGCGTTTACTCCCTTTCGGAATTTTCATTTGGCAGGCCCTCCCGTATAACCGTTAAGGTGAGCATGGGAAAGGGCGGCATTATCAATATAGAGCGAGAGGCTGATCTGTCCGGTAATAGCTTCAATAAGGGGGTTCTTATTCTTACCGGCTTTCTGAGATCAAGGTTCGCTCAGGATAAACCATTGAATCTTACAGCCAGCATATGCTTTGAACAATCCTACTCAGGGGTGGACGGAGATTCAGCCTCATCAACAGAGCTTTACGGTCTACTGAGCGCGCTGTCCGGCATGGGGCTTGACCAGGGAATAGCTGTTACAGGAAGTGTCAACCAGCATGGAGAAGTTCAGGCCATTGGCGGAGTAAATGAAAAAATAGAGGGGTTCTTCAAAGTATGTGCAAGTAAGGGCCTGACAGGAGAGCAGGGTGTGATGATACCAACGGCCAATGTGGGAGATCTGAATTTGAATTCTGAAGTGATCGAGGCTGTGGACCAGGGTAAATTTCATGTGTGGGCGGTGGACACAATCGATAAAGGCGTAGAGCTTTTAACCGGAGTTCCAGCCGGAGAAATGGATGATAAAGGTAGTTATCCTGAGGGCACAATAAACTATCTTGTGGACAATAAACTAAAGGAACTTGCCCAAGGTATGAAGGAGTTCATGAAATCTCATGATGAAAATGTTTCTGCCAAAGATGAAAAAGCGGATTAGATTTCTAACAAAAACATAAACTGATCGCTGCCCTTGTCACTACAAGCATACATTTTCATCTGCTGGGAAAGGTGGAGTTATACCAACTCGTTTTAAAAGAGTTAATATCCTTAATCGTACTATGGGATGGTTGGGAGGAGATATGACCTCTCCTTGGCTAAGCGCAATGTGAGTTATTCATTCTCTGTTTCCAGGCGCGAAGCGCAGTATTTTTGACTAAAGGCGAGTTATTTGAAGACAATGAGTTTCTTTACTCAATGAACCCGCAGCATTATTAGCCCCTATTTGGAGAAATATTTTGTCGGAATCTTCGGAAACAAACGAAATCAGGAATACACAGGTACCAGAAGGTACCAAAGTCTTAACAGGTATTCCTGTGTCCGCAGGTGTGGGCATAGGCCAAATCATAGTCTTGGATCGCCTGGTAACCGAAATATTTCCGCAGCGAGTCATTATAGAAAGCGAGATCTCGCATGAGATAGATCGATTTGAAACAGCCGTAAACCGGGCCGCTGCCCAATTGATGGACATAAGAACCGGGCTCAAGGGAGATCACCCCCTTTCTGAGCACAAATATATATTGGATACACACCTGATGCTCCTTGAGGACAGGATGTTCTTTCATGGAGTGGAGGATCTCATAGCAAAAGAGCGGCTGAACGCGGAATGGGCGCTTTCGGAGATTATCAATAAGATCACCGCAGCCTTTGACACTATTGAAGATGAATATTTAAGAGAAAGAGCCAGGGATGTTCGCTTTGTAGGCAAAAGAGTCCTAAGGATTTTACTCGGGCACAGCCAGGATCGGTCATCAATGAAATTGCCTCCCAATGCGGTGTTGGTTGGGCATGACCTGTCTCCGGCTGAAACGGCCCAATTGACTAGAGATCACGTCCTGGCCTTTGTCACTGAGGTGGGCGGTAAGACATCTCACACTGCGATAATGGCCAGATCACTAAAGATTCCTGCAGTCACCGGAGTCGAGAAGCTGTTAAATGTTGCCCAGTCAGGAGACACTATAATAGTTGATGGGGCTGCGGGTGTGATAATAATAAATCCGAACCCTGAACAACTGCTTAGGTATAGACAACATCGGGATTTATTTAGAAAGTATGAAGAATCCCTAATGGCTTACGGCAAATTGCCCGCGGTCACCATCGACGGGGCTACACATACAAAAATAATGGCCAATGTTGAGTTTGCCGATGAAATTGATATCGCCAATACCCATGGAGCTGAGGGCATTGGACTCTTTAGAACCGAATACCTGTTTATGGGTAGATCGGACTTACCCACAGAAGAGGAGCAATTTTCCGTTTACAGCAGGGTGATAGGCGCGAT
>CAZFJT010000258.1:3821-5461 GCA_964519135.1 uncultured Syntrophales bacterium
AAATCAGGTTATGTCTTTCCCGCACGGATATATTTGAAACTCAACTAAGGGCGATTTTAAGGGCTGCGGTCAGTGGAAACGTGAGATTGCTCATACCAATGATATCGTGCCTATCTGAACTGGAGGCCACTAAAGCGACCCTTCAGAAGGTTCGAGATGACTTGAAACGGTTCGGAGCAGAACACAATCCTGATATAAAAATAGGTCTTCTTGTTGAGGTTCCATCAGCAGTGGCAATAGCCGATCTTTTGGCAAGGGAAGTGGATTTCTTCAGTATCGGCACCAATGATCTTATACAGTACGCCCTGGCCATAGACAGAGTTAATGAAAACGTCAATTATCTATATGACACCTTGCACCCGGCAATACTGCGCTTGATTAGACAAATCACCGAGGCTGGAACAGCCAGAGGAATAGAAGTGGGCATGTGCGGGGAGATGGCCGGTGACCCAGTAAATATACCAATACTTATAAGCCTTGGGTTGACGGAGCTCTCGATGAACGCCCTTTCAATCCCTATGGTTAAAAAGCTTATAAGATCCATATCAGTGGATGAGTGCAAAGAGTTGGCGGGAGAGGCGTTTGAGATGTTAAACGCTCAAGAAATTCATAAACTTTTGGAATCTTGGATTCGACAAAGATTCCCGGACGATTATTTTGTGGACAAGGTTGGATAAACAGTAATGACGAATTCTGAGCACATAAAAATAATCTGCAAAAACAAAAAGGCAAGATTCAACTACAGCATAGAAGATACTATGGAGGCTGGTATTTCACTTTTGGGCAGTGAGGTGAAATCCCTTCGATCCGGCAAGGGTGACCTTACTGACGCGCACGCCAAAATAACTGATGGAGAGGCTTTTCTGGTTTCAGCCCACATACCGATATATGATAAGGCCAGCTACAACAACCATGAGCCCCATAGGATCAGAAAACTGTTGTTACACAAGCGAGAGATCAAAAAGCTCACCGGCAAACTCGTTGAGAGAGGATTTTCATTAATTCCCTTGAAGCTTTATTTTAAGAGAGGTAAAGTAAAAGTGGAACTGGCGCTTGCCAAGGGTAAGAAGGCTTACGACAAGAGGGAGGCCATAAAGAAAAAGGATCAGCGCCGTGAAATGGAGCGCATTACAAAATACAAACTGCGGGATTCCTGAAAAGTCAAAGGTTTTCTATTGGGAACAATTTGACATGAGGCAAGTCTAATAGACAGGATAAAGATAGAGTTAACAGAACCATGTATATTTTCTGTTAACCAGGAAATATTCGACAATTTGAGGATCATCCAACATAACAGCCACCTAAGATTCTATGTAAACCATGGTGTTTTAGATCGTGGCACTACCCATCCCAAAAGGGGGCGAACTGGTTTCGACGGGGATAGTTGAGGTATAGGTTGCATGTCGAGCATCCGTTGACTCGTAAAACCGACGGAAACAAAAAGATACTCGCCAACGATAACGAGTACGCTCTAGCTGCGTAAGCTAGCGTCTCTTCGCTCTTTCCCGTGAGGGTGGATGAGACGACGGTTAGCGGGATAGTTGATTTGCCGGGCCTGTTGGCAATGACGCGAAACTTTAAGCGGGCTGGTCTTGGAAAGACCCTTTCCGAGGGGGAGTTCCAGGGCGAGATACAAAACT
>CAZFJT010000259.1:0-5443 GCA_964519135.1 uncultured Syntrophales bacterium
TTGGGTGTCTCCCACTAGAACAGCTTGAAACAAGGCCTTTGCTATCCGGCGCTTGGGCTCCACCCTTCCCACATATGAGATAGGGAATCCCCCCACAACCCTTGAATGCACAAGAACAGGTTTTTGCATACCATTTGTTGATGAGACAGTTTGCCTGTACGCGTAATCATAGGCCTCCTGGAGAGAGACCACTCCGTTGTGATCTTTGTCCGCTCTACCTTTAAGCCCCTCAACCAGGTGAAATGTAAACACACTATTACTGAAACCCGGAGGTTCCCATGATTGCTGACCATCAGTGGATGAGCTCATAACGGCCGCGCCCGAAGTAGTTATAATGGACTCCAAAAACACCGAGACCGGAGATTTTACGGACTTTGCCCTACCCTTTGAGAATCCGCCTGAATAACACGCGTCCGCAATGAGTAGAACCCTTTTCACATCAAGCCCTTCCAGGAATTCGAGCCCTGTCATTTCAACCGCTCTTGTTCTAATATGCTCCGGATCAGCGTCATAGGGCAGGAAAAAGAAGTCCCTTGGCCTCAGGGGATCAGCCTCACCATGACCACTAAAGAATAGGATCACAGTGTCATCTTTGCCCACTTTTTTTGGAAGCTCATAGTATAGATAATTCTCGATTTTTTCCCTGGTGGCCTCATTATTCAGCAATACTTTTACATGGGCGTTTTTGAACACATGGTCCTGGCTCTCCAGGAACTCCCCGAATATCTTGGCGTCACGCGCGGAAAGATTCAGCTCAGGTATTCGATCATCTTGATATTTTGAAACCCCCACAGCCAGGGCATGGAGATTCCCCACAGAGAGTTCTTCCACCAGGGCCGAACCGGTCCGACCATGGGCGCCCCAGTTAAAGATCCCAAGGGTCAATATTATGGCCAAGGCTGGAACTGCTGCAGTAATTCCCCTTCGCGATATTAGGCTTTTTTTCCCATAATATTTATAATCGCTCTGGATCATGGTCCTTCCTTTTTTAACGCCTGTATAAAAGCTCCGATCCGGAACATCGCGGCGTGGCGCCAAGCCGTCACACCCAGTATATAAATCAGCGCAAACCATTATCCGGCGCTAGGGGTTCCTGACTCCCTTTTCCAGTTGAACCATCAGCACCGGGTCATCAGGCTTTTCTTCACAAACGCCGGTTATAGGGCTGGCAAAGAAAATCGCCAGGAGTATCATGGAGATAATTACTATTGATGTGGGTTTCATTTTCCTCTCCTTATGATTTTTTGATAGAGCGTCATTATTGATGAAACTGATTGATTTGCTCCACTATGGTCCAACCGACCTTTTCTCCAACAACCTGGAAGTAGTTTCAATTAATCTCTTCGCGAGTTTAGCCTTTGGTGTGTCAGTAATGGAAGACTCTACAATGGTCTTGCCTGTCCTTGTCTGTCTAAGATCAACCTTCACATTGAACGAACCGCTCCCAGGTTTCAAGTTAATCAGTAGAGCCAACTCTACATCTTCCTTTTGAGCAAGTTCGTCCAGATACTCTTTGATATCCGATATTTTCTCGCCTGCTTTGGACACCGGGTCCGTAAAAGAAGCAGGGGTAATAAATTCAAAACTGGAATTCAATGGGCCTTTTGGCCTGATATCTGAGTATAGACTGTCTATCCAGGATTGCTCGTATCCGTGTCCCAGCTCCAATAGAATTATATAAGCCACTTTGGTCAGTTTGGCCTTTTGCTGAGCATGGGTTCCATTTAAATCCGATCCTCTCCTGAGTCCCTTTGAAGACCATTTACCTTCGGCCCCGCCTTGATTCCATTCCACAGATGTCATGGGCGCCATGATTTTCGCGCCATCCCTTGGAATCAAAACAATCAGTAATATGGCCACAGCCGCGACTGAACCCAGCGCAAGCCCGGGTTGATCCAAAATCCCGCGCAATCTATCGATAAGATCGTTTAAGACTCCTGCATTCCCGGCCCTTACCTTTCGTTTTTTTCCGTAATTTGCCTGAAATCTCTCATATACTATCCCAGGCAAAGCTTGGTCAGCATGAGGCGTCTTTAGACTATCAAGTTCCTCTGAGCACATAGGGCACGCATTAATGTGCCGGCTTATCTTTCCATCCGGATCCAGGCCTGCCTCATGGAACTCGTGGATTTCCCACACCTCAGGACAATAGGCGGTCTTCTCTTCTCTTAGAGTTCCAATGATCCTTCTAAGTTCCTGCGCCTGCTTTTGGCAAAAATCACATTGCTCCATGTGGGTCTCCAAATCGCGGGCTTGGGCGGGATCAAGTCTTCCCTCTATATAATCTAATATAAGATCAGAGTGTTGTTGTTTATTTTCCGTATCCATGGTTGCTCTCTAAATCCGATTGTCTTCTCTTGTTATTAATATTCGCGGTCCTTCAGAGAATACGACAAAAAAAGTTTTTTTCTGGTCCGGTCATTTGCGCATCTGTTCATGAAGTATTCCCTTCAAGGCCTCCAGACAACGCCGCGCCCTTACTGTAAGAGTATTTTCACTTGCTTTCATCCTGATGGAAATCTCTTTGAACCTAAGCTCATCATAGTATCTATATTTCAGGAGGCGCCTGCACTCAGGGTCAAGGGCCCTTAAAGACACCTTGAGGAACCCCGCCAATTCCGATTTCTCCAAGAGTTCCTCAGGGGAATCCTCATCCATTTGAGGAACATGAGCCTCTTCATCCGTCCTGTCATGACTCTCTACCACAACCGTTTGGGCGTCTCTTTTAGCAGCCGTGAATTTCCTGTACTGTTGGATGCAGGCCCGTTCGGCTATTAAGCAAATATATCTGGCCAAAGACACTGATCCGTCATAATTGCCCAAAGAATCTACCAGAGACGCGAATACTGTTTGTGATAGATCTTCCACATCATTTGGAGCGAACCATAACCTTCTTTTCACCACAGACCGGACCAGGGAAACATACTTGCTGTACAATTCCTTCCAGGCTTCTTCAGAACCGTTCACACACCTGTGAATCAATTCCATATCCTGATTTGCTTTTCTGATGGCCATCCACTTAAGCCCTATGAAATTATGATGGCCGGCATTGTATGATAAATCTCTTGAACTGTGGAGATCATATTCAGATTATTGGAAACTCCTATTCTGATGTTCAACAACCTGGAAAAGATCAATTTGACCACTATTGATACTAAATAGATAATCGCAGCCCCTTAGCTCAGATTATAAACCGATTTGTTGAGCGTTATGGGCCGCGATATATTTAAGATTTATTGTTTGAATCTTATCAATTACCGATTCGCCAAATCCCTAGATTCCTTGCCTGACCAGACCCCTGGGGTAAGACTCCCATGTTAAAACCCGGGCGGCGCAGGGATTGGGCCGTTGGGCGCCGGAGCGTAGTCATAGTAACCGTAACCAGGAGCATAGCCTGATGAGCCATAACTTGAGCCGTAATTTGAACCATAACTTGAGCCATAACTTTGGGAGAATTGATTGAAGAGATTCATTGCAGTATTTATTCCGTACAAGATTTCCCCAAGGCTTGGTCCTGATGACTCCGAGTCATGATAATGATGTTCCACTCTGGTCCTTGGCCTTGAGTTATGGAAATTTCTTGCGGCAATGGCCCTTTGTCTCCTTTTTATACGTCTGGCTTTTGCGCGCCTCTTTTGCCTTTTTAGCTGGGCCTTTGCTCTTTTGGCTTGCTTGAAAAAATGGCCGAACCCAGGGCCAAAGTCTCTGGTCCAAGTTCTATTGTGGGCTCTCTCTTTGGCCCTATGCTTGGCCCGCGCGGCCCTTTTATTTCTCTTTGCCAAGGCCTGCCTCTTCTTGGCCCTAATGATCCTCTTTTGGCGTTTCTTTTTGGCCCTTTCTATTTTACGAGCCTTTATTCTTTGCTCTTTCGCAATCCTTTTATTCCGCTTTGTGAAATTTGGAAATTGTGTATTTGCCTTAGACCTCCCTACCCTGGCCCTTGATTTTGGCGCCTGAACATTTTGGCCTCTGTTTAATTGCCTGAACCTTTTAGCCCTTTGTTTTCCATTCCTGATATCATAGCCGGTTGAACCGGAAAACACCGAAGCCTTTGGACCGCCCTGTCCTGTGTACGTGGCGCCTGAATTGGCCTTCTTTCCTCTGCGTCCCTCTTTTGCTTCAGCCATGGAAAAGCTTACAACAAGACAAGTGATAACAGTTATTATTGCTCCGTATGATATGAGTTTATTTGCCCTCATTTTTCCCTCCTGCGAATACCATTAAGCCTAAATAAAGACCTCGCCTAATTACTTCGCGGGAGCAATGATTCTCTGACATTTTTCCTTTTACCCATTTGTTATCAGAGACCCACTGATTGCCATAAGCCCAATTGCCCTTTCTGTGAGCTGGTTCGTATGAGTGACCATTAGCCGTGTTTATAGCGCTCGCTGAAATATACTGCAGATTCTTACAAAAGTTTTCCGGAGGTCCGTTTCACTTCGAGCTACACTAGGCCGCTTCATTGAAGACAATATTGGGAAGCGTCATATCCTTGTTCATTTGTGAAAAGTTCCTCGAAAAAGCCTATGTCTCTACAAATGCAGATGAGAGAATCCGTCAACAATCAGGAAGAAGAAAACCAGGGCCACAAAGCCATAGGGAAGACCACCGACCAGGGCCCGCGCAGGTTTGTCATGGCCTGTGGCGCTTATGAGAAGGAGGGTTATAAAAGCCCAAATCAAGCCCACCAAAAGAATCCCTTTTTGGACGCTCAGTGTTACGGATTGTGTAAAAATGGATTCCATGGACCGCCCAATATGGCAGAGGCTTGAGCCTGGAAACAAATCGATCAGCGCAGGCCCCAACTGCAGGGAATAGTAGATGTGAAATGCCGCGAAAGCCGATACCGTAAGCGGAATAAGGGCTCTGCCAAATCTTGAGTAGTTTTCATTTAGGGTTTCCTTGAAAACCCCTTTAGAAACATAAGCGGCTAAAAACGCTAAAATATGCGTTCCAAACGACACAATAATAAACACTGCGGTTATGGCCCAAAATTCACTCACACCAGACCAATGATATAGACTCTGCGCTGTAGGGGTTTTCCACAAGACCTCTGAAAGCAGCGCCGCAAGCATGGCCACCCCAAGGAATGTCACTCCAAAATTCATGGCCCTGTCCGTCCATAGCTCTGAACCCGGATATCTCAGGTTGATGTTTATTGCGCCATGTTTACAGTTTTTTATGCAATTCCCACATAGCTTACACAACCTGTTGCTCTCCAGCCTTGGCCCGGTCAATCCAAAGGGACACCCCTCCTTTTCTCCGTCCCCTTGCAGGCAATCGTACGTGCCGCACTGGGATATGCACACATTCCTGTCCATGCGCAGCTCCAGCACTGACGATTTTGCCATCAACCCAGTCATGCCTCCAAGCGCGCATAGATATCTGCACCAGGTTCTCCCCTGGAACACCATGGACACCAAAATGGCCGACAGGAGCAATG
>CAZFJT010000260.1:0-1759 GCA_964519135.1 uncultured Syntrophales bacterium
GATTTTTCTGATCATTTCAAGTCCGGCGCCTTCAATTATCAGGACCTCGCACAATTGCCAAACATGTATTCCGTGCCTTGCGCAGCCGGTTAGAGCGCTGGTTTCTCGTCCTAGGCTTGCGTGAATGTGGAGTTTGTACTCGTCATGTTCATCCTGGAAGATGGTCCCAAAGGCCAGGGCCTCATGGACGCTAATAAAGTCCTGAATCATCGTCTTGATTGGTCTTTCTTCACCATCTTCAGGCCCAACAACTAGTTTGCCCGAGCCTATTCCCCCAAGGAACCAGCAAAAGCCGCTTTTAATGTCCTTTTCCTTTGCGAAGTCCTCTATGCAATCAGGTATCTTGTCCCCATCTTCCAGGCTCAGACAAAATATCCTTCCAATGGCGCCTTCCACTGCTTTCATGGTTTCCTCTTATAGTGAAGATGGCTCAGATAAAGAAAGCCCTACCACTGAATAGACAACATGGTCGCGTTTATTCCACTGCCCATTCCAAGCAGGCACACCTTGTCCCCATCTTTCAAAAAACCCTCTTCGAGGGCCATGGACATGCATATCGGAGCTGATACAGGCCCTATGTTTCCAAGGCGGTCAAGGGTCCAATAGTCCCGGCCGTCCATATTTATGCCAATGGTTTGGGAGCCAAGGGATCTGTGGGCGTTACTCACCTGGTGTGTAAAGTATTTGTCGATATCTTTATCAGTCCAGCCGCTGGCTTTCTGAAATCCTTCCCAGCATTGTGTCAGGCAATGGAGGCCTGCAAGGAGCATTTCCTTGGCCTGAAGGCGACCCCATTTTCTCTGTCCAACACAAAGATTGTGATGCTGGGTGTCACAGTAAGAATATCCCGCCAATACCGGTTTTTTCGTAGATGATTTGTCCTTGCTCCTAAGTATCATGGCAACAGATCCGCCGCCGATACTCAAGGCCCCCATGGTTTGATAAAAGAGTTTGAAATCAGGTTCATTGGAAAGAAGCTCATCAATAATAGCCTCATTTATTTCCCTTGCGCATTCCCCAGCCACCACCATACCTGTGTCGATTTGTCCCAGTTCTATCATATTGGCCACAACTGATATTCCATTGATAAAAGCAAGACACGCGTTGCCCATGTCAAAACTGAAACAGGTGGGGCTCAATCCAAGCTTATGGTGGATTATGGACGCAGTTGCAGGTTCAATGTAATCTCTGCATATAGACGTGTTGATAAGAACTTGTATCTCGCTCTTGTCGATTCCGGTGTTTTCAATGGCCTTCTTCCCGGCCTCTGCAGACATATCCGAGTAATTGTAATCTTCAGGCCACCATCGTCTTTCTTTCACGCCAACAAGATTTTCCAATAGTCCCGGCTGTATATTCAATGCTTTATATATTGACGATACTCGTTCTTCCAGTTCCGCTGAGGTTACTACTTGATCGGGCAGCGCATGGCCCAATCCCTCAACACAGACTTCTTTGTAATGCACGTTTTTCCCTCCATCCCCTGTATGTAATGCCAAGCTTATCCTACCAATTGTTCTGTCAAGCATCAACCCATTAAAAAGAATCTAAAACCCCGGTCGCTTACAAACTAAATTGATATTCCACGCCTCCATATGCGTCAAACCAGAAAAACAAAAAAAGCGGATAAAATTTGTCCGCTTTTTTAAGATCTTACCTAGTCCGGCCCATAAATAGCATGCCCGACATGGCCCATATTTTTTGTTTGGTGCCGAAGAGGAGACTCGAACTCCTACAGGCTTGCGCCCACCAGACCCTG
>CAZFJT010000260.1:1769-5421 GCA_964519135.1 uncultured Syntrophales bacterium
ACCCTGAACCTGGCGCGTCTACCAATTCCGCCACTTCGGCCCAACTCAGATGATCGCGCCAATGGGGTTCAGTGTCAAGGTTTTAACAGAAACGGTGGTGGGTCACTTTGAATGTATTCGTTTGGAAGAGACTTCAGGTCTGAATAGGAGTCCTTCAACAACCTTATAATGTTAAGTTATTCTGAAATGCCGCTAGATTCACACCACAGACCTTAGCTGGCGTTCATGGTTTTATGCATGACAAGTATTTCAACCTCACCGATGACTGGTATGCCCTTGAACTTCAACATGTCTTCAGCCCCGCTTCTCAGCGATTCCATGAGTTCTTCCTGCGTCTTCTCTTGAGCATTTACTCCAGGAAGGTTAACGAGCCATCCGATCCACCAGTCTTTTGTCTTTTCCGTGTAAGCGTAATACTGCATGGCTACCTCACAAAGAGAATATTCAAATCCTTGCATATTTTTCTAGCCAAGTTGTCGTCTATTTCCGTGTGCCTGGGTACTTGGGTTACGTTATCTCCAAGCTGGTAGATTGTGTGTCTGCTCCCTTCTCTTTTAAACTCCGCTCCATTCTTTTCCAGGTGCTTGATAAGCGCTCTTCGTTTCATGCTCTGTCTCTGAATAACTTCGCATTTGCTATTGGCGCCTCTCTCAGGAGGAGAATATCCGATTTGGCCAAATAACGCAATTACTTATACAGACTCCTTCCCTGAAGATTTGGTTCCGGAAGATCTAAACTGACCCACTACCACAGAAACGCAAGTGACCATTCACTCTTGTGGGGAAAGCTATGTGAGCCGAGCCTGACTCAGGGCGCTTTGGCTAAGGGAAGTCTGCTAATGAAGAACCTTATCTTGTGCGCGTAGTATGCGCTCAGGAAGCCAGGCCGCCCATAAGGGACTTCTCATAAAGATACGCCTGTAAATAGGGCTTAAGATTGCTTATTATGATCTATGGAATCCGCACTTGTACGCCTTCAACTCCTTTCATGGCTTTGTCCAAATACGGTAGCTGACTCTCTCCCATGTCATAGTGGTACGGATACAGTATCTTGGGTTTGAACGCCTTTACCGCGTCAGCCACCATGTCCGCGTCCATGGTGTATGGAAGATTTATGGGTAAAAACGCCACATCTATATCTTTGAGGGCCTTCATTTCAGGAGTGTTCTCCGTATCCCCGGCCACATAGATCCGTTTATCCCCAAGTGTCAGGATATAGCCGTTTCCTACGCCCTTTGGATGAAAAGGTGTATTTCCACTTCTCATGTGTACTATGTTGTAAGCCGGAACCACCTCTATCTTAATTCCCTTTATGGTAAAAGTATCGCCATTTTTCACTACTGAGCCTTGTTTTATCTTTTTTAACGCGGCAGAGTTCAAAACTATTTCAGTATCTTGCTTCTTGATCTTTGCAACAGCGGATGGGTCCGCGTGGTCTCCATGTTCATGGGTGATCAAAATTAGGTCCGCTTTGGGAAGTTTTGAATAGTCGGCCATCTTTGTAACAGGGTCTACATGGATAGTCTTACCGTCGAACTGGAGCATAAGTGACCCGTGACCAAGTAGATGAATCTTCAAAGAACCTTGGGACGTTTGAATCTCGTCTGTTCCTGTTTTCGCGAATGTGATGGAAGCAACGGACATTGCTAATAAAGCCACTAGAAATATTGGCGTCCATTTTTTCATTATCAACCTCCTTGGTTTTTTCATTTGCCAAGCCAGTAAATTTTTCAAACAGGATTTTGGCTGGCCGGAACTCACCGGGCGCGGACCGGTAAGTTGTTTAAATGAATTGGCTAATAATTTCCTTGATAACCATTTGGTCTATTTGTGAACCATTCCACAACATCTTGCGCTATTTTTCGTGGGTCCGATCTGGTGGCGCGCCAACCTAATATGGCCTCTGCCATTGAAGGATCAGCGTACAGTTCAGGCGGATCTCCCAATCTTCTGGGCCCTATGGTTGGGTTTAATTCCACATTCGCGACTTCAGCCACTGCTTCAACAATTTCGAAATTTGAAACACCATTTCCTGTTCCAAGATTCACTTGTATGGATTCAAAACTTTCCAATTTTTCCATGGCCAGCAAATGGGCCTCAGCAAGATCGGTCACATGAATATAGTCCCTTATGCATGATCCGTCCCTTGTGGGATAATCGTCCCCGTATATTACCAGGTCTGATTTCAGGCCCAGGGCCGCCTTGACGACGTTTGGCGCCAGATGTGTCTCAGGATCATGGTCCTCACCCAAACCCCAGGTGGGCTCGCATCCGGCCGCGTTGAAATATCTCAAGGCCGCGAATCTCAATCCATAGGCCGACAAATAGTCTTCAAGCATCCACTCAATTGCAAGCTTTGTTTTGCCGTATGGTGAGATTGGTTTTTTAGGCTCACTCTCAGCTATTGGTAATTTAGCCGGGACCCCGTAAACAGCGCAAGTGGATGAAAACACCAACCTGTCATGGCCTGTGTTCTTCATTGCCTCCAATAGATTATAAGCTGCAAGCACATTGTTCCTGTAATATTTTGAAGGATCGTCCACTGATTCCCCAACCAGACAACTCGCGGCAAAATGAAATATGATTCTGAAATGGTTTGAGGCAAGGAAATCTCTAAGGGCGAAAGGGTCCTTGATGTCCAAGTGGTGGAAGTCAAACCCTCTAACCGCTTCTCTGTGGCCTGTGGACATATTGTCTATAACAGTGACTTGGTAGCCGCTTTCCTGCGCGTATCCGCAGAAATGGGACCCTATGTATCCAGCCCCGCCGATCACAAGTATTCTTCTGTTCACCAAAACAAAGACTCCTTATTACACTAACAATGAAACTTATTATGGCCTCATTACATGAATTTCAGTTTCTTGGAAAGCCTTTAGTATGTTACGATTTCCCAGGGCGAGAGGCAATACCTCAAGTTGTTTTAGACAACCGGTCTTTTTAAGGGAGGCGTGAAATGTTGTTCGACATAACCGACATCAGGGCAAGGGAAATATTGGATTCAAGGGGCAACCCAACCATAGAAGTGGATCTTTATCTATATGGCGGCGCGATGGGCAGGGCGGCCGTGCCTTCAGGCGCGTCAACAGGTGAGAATGAAGCCGTTGAGTTAAGGGACGGTGATCCCAAGCGTTATCTGGGCAAAGGTGTGACAAAGGCCGTTGATAATGTGATGAATGTGATAGTGGAAGGTGTCATAGGGTTCAACGCCCTTGATCAGTGGGCCCTTGACAAGTTACTCATTGAACTGGACGGCACGGAAAATAAAGGAAAACTTGGCGCAAACGCGATACTAGGGGTTAGTGTGGCTGCGGCAAAGGCATGCGCCGAGCAATTGGAAATGCCTCTATACCGGTACCTTGGTGGTGTTGGCGCCAGGAGATTGCCGGTTCCAATGATGAACATCTTGAATGGCGGGGCTCACGCGGACAATAATGTTGATATACAGGAATTCATGGTTATGCCCCTTGGGGCCAAGAGCTTCAGACAAGGCCTCCGCTGGGGCGCGGAGGTATTCCATTCACTGAAAAAGGTTTTGAAAGATAAAGGGATGAATACCGCTGTTGGAGATGAAGGCGGGTTCGCGCCAGACCTGAAATCTAATGAAGAGGCGCTTGAGGTCATTATTACCGCCATTGAAAAGGCCGGGTATAAGC
>CAZFJT010000261.1:0-5381 GCA_964519135.1 uncultured Syntrophales bacterium
CCCTTGGACCTCCCACATTTGTGAATGTTGAGTTGTAATTTCTATAAAGCGCGTGATAGTTGGTTATTCTGTGCCATTTCTTCAGGTATCCAGGGGGAAGGTCCTCTCTTTCTTCCACACTGCTCCAACCGCCTGGGGTTGGATACGCGTAATATGGCAGATCCTTTGGTATGCCTCTCACGTACACCACCTGTGGGATCTTCCATTCACGCAGGGCCATATAAACCCTGTGCATGCCATCGCAAATGATCAGATGAACGGTTCCATCCTTTTCCACAGATTCTTCGACAATAGGGGGCAATAGATCCACAGGCTCTTCAACGCCCTCCAATTTGAGTCGCACAAATCCGTCCAATTGAAATATGTCCACACCATGGTCCTCAAGGGCCCATTTCAGCTCCCTGACTTTTTTCAGCTCTTGCCTGAGTATATAATTTTGGGGAGGCGCCATGTTCTGGGGGGAAATCTGTTCAAGGGAGATGAAACTTTCAGTATATACCTTCACTTCTGGGGCCTTGAGCATCGTCACGTCCCGTAGTCTTTGCACAAGTTCCTTTTTGTCAAAATGTTGAACAGATTCAACTATCATGGGTAATCTCCTTTTCAACTATTGTTTCCAGAACCATGAGGTCGAGTTCACCAGACGCTTCCGGAGATGTCGCGGGCAGTTTTCTCTCAGCCTGGCTTGTCAATACGTCAATGACTTGGGCTAAGGAAGCTTCTGATATTTCCACTTGCTCAAATTTGGTTATACCTTCATGGGATTCCATGGTACGTCGCCAGTGGAGATCAAAATCTTTGTTCTTTGAATCATATGGTCGCTCATAGTATATTTCCTTGATACCAGCTTGAATAAGTTGCTTGAAGCACCAATTGCATGGCTCCAGAGTGCAGTACACTGACGCGCCCTCAAGGGGGATGCCGAATCTGGCCGCCTGGTCCACTGCATTGACTTCCGCGTGGCTGGAAACGCAATAATTGTATTTTTCTCCGTCATGCGCGCCCACTGATCTTCTGAAGCAGAAATCAGGGCCCTTGTCAGTACAATGGGGGGCGCCATGTACCGCGCCATTGTATCCTGTGGCCAGGATCCTGTTGTTTCGCACTATTACCGCGCCTATCTTTCTGGAATTGCAAGTGGATCTGACACTGACCATTTTTGCCAAGAGCATGAAGTACTCATGCCAATTGGGTCTTTCCATACTTTAATCCTTATTGAATCCGGCAAGCCCGAGGGCCATTTGTTGGATCTCAAAGGCTTGTCCCTCTCAGATATCCTTAATATAGGTTGCGCCATAGATCATATAGGCGCCACCATAGACCTGATTTTACCTGATTCCACAGCCTCCATGAATTCCTCCCCCAATATGTGGCTCGTCTTTGATACTTCATCAAAACGCCTTATCCGCTCTTGGGGATTATCCACAAAGATTATGAAATCATTCCTGTCAGGCAGCCTTTTATCAGGTAAAAGATCCAGAAATTTACTGGTGGGATAAACTTGAAGCAATCTGTTTATAGCTCCTTTAGAAGGTTTTCTTCCCTTGAGCCTTTTATCCATCCATCCTGGAACGATCCTTTCCTGGTAGTGGAAAAACAGAGTGAGATTTCCTTTGCCAGGCGCGTAATCCTGGTTCAATTGATAATCAATAAGACCGCCATCCCTGTAAATGCCTTTGGCCGCGTCAGGAATGTCTTTGACCCCTTCTATTAAATATGGAAGTGATCCGGTTGCAGTTCCCACGTGTCGAACATTGTTTTCAGTCATTGGAAAGGATCGGCCGTTAAATCGATCCTCTAAAAACCGCGGCTTCTTTTTGCCCGTATAAAACACCACCCTCTCATAAAACAGATTCATTCCCTTTGGGCTGATCATGTTTGCGATCGCGGTAGCCAAAAGCCCCATACCTTGGCTTAACTTGCCTGAGGCCGCTCCAGGGCCTCTTGCCAGCACTGTGTGTATGGCCAGGTCAAAATAGGGGTGGTTTAATATATGGGGAATGTCTTCGTCTGAAATGAAATCATCCACATTGGATCGTATTGATTTAGCTATGGTTTTTGGGGTGTCCTGCCTGGTGAAAATGTTTCTTGAGTACGCGATCCGGAGTTTTTCGTACGCGCTAATAGGATCCTTGCAGGCCATGGCAAGACATCGCCATCCGCCCGCGGACGCCCCACACAGCAAGGTCCTGGCGCCATGCCTTTTCAGAAAACCGGTTTCCATTAAACAGTGATCAAAGCCCACGGACACGAACCATTTAGGTCCCCCAGCAGGGCCTGCGAAAACGGTGCCCTTGTCCTTGTTGAGGCCTTCCCCCCTGATCATATCCAGAATATCCGGACCAGCTTTAAATCCTATATATCCGCCCATAATCCAGGGAGCATATCATCGGAGAATTAACTTGCCAAGCCAGTGCTAGTACGCGTACGTATGCTCGATTTTGCCATTCAGTGAAGCGCTACAGTAACTTTTTTACCGAAATCCGTAATTTTGTATATTTTTTTGTTGACATCAGATTATAAAGAAGCCATTGTCTTCCTGCGAGCGATTGAAACTGGGAGAGGGTGTGTTGAGAAGAGCTCACCATAACTTCCTGATTTAATCCATTTTTTAAAACATAGTATCTCCGGATGATTGGCCAGTGTAATACGATTACGCTTGGTGAATCGACCGGCGCCAAGCTCATATCTTATTTTAATCCTAGAAATGCGGTTTATATGACTGGTTTGCTTGGCATTATATTGATACTCATTTGGTTGCGCTGTCCGTATCCAGACTCCATGTCAGCTCAGAACTCACACCTGGGCCAAATTTTTCACAGCGCCTTCCAGATGATTTAACAATAAGGAGGTAGAGTGATCCAGATTTAAAAGGGTTCATTTCTTTTTCTCGTTTCGCTCGACTCACTTTATTGCTCGATGGGTATGGCTGTTTTCATATAATTGACTTTAGGTATAGGGGAGAGCCTTGGCGGTAAATCGTTAGGCTCTCCGCCATATTTTCTTTTATATTCAGGGACTCATTGATTTTTATTATAAATGGGTTCAGTCAGCATGTTCTTGAATTTTATTAATATAACCGAATATCGATTATCATTTTAATTGTTATCTTATCGAAATTAATTGTTTTCATAGTCTCACTTTCGTCACTGGATTATAGCGCGCAGGTCATTTAATGTGGGAATGACAGACCTCTTAGCCGACCCTCAATTTTTCGATATTACATATAACATACTATATTTAAATGGATTTTAACGAAATATATCAACAAAGAAGATGATGAAGCCGGGGGGACCTTATTTATTTTTTGGGCGCGTCTTTCATGTTTTGCATTGTTCTCATATCTTCCCAACCCAACTATAACCACTTTTATATGAATAAAATTCAATACTATATGTCTAAATTATCAAATAATATTTTAGTAAATCACGTCAACAACCTTCCATCTCTACATATTTCAAGCGATATCAGGCTATAATTTAGTAAATTTTGTAAAATAATTAATTTTGCGGCTTTTTTTCTTGACACATACCCTGAACTTATAGTTTAGCTTTTTGCGTGAGTTCGAGCTGGGAGGAAGGGTATGAAGAATACTGGCCCTTTTAAGATATTGGTATGCCTACTGTTTCTCGTGTTCGCGTCTTTCGCGGGCGCTGGAAGCAGAGGGTTTCTTGATGTCAGGGTTAATCAACCATCTGACATATTCTCTGGAACACCTTATAAAAATGAATTAAATCGCGCTCAGGCAATTATTGAGAGACCAATTTTGGCGCCTGCGGTAGCTGGAGAAGGCGATCTTGAATATAAACAGGCGGGTTACTATCCAAGGCCAATATTCAAGGTAAAGCCCAAGCCTTGTTTCCCAAGGCCTTGCGGGCCTGTGTCGCCTTGCTGTTATTTGCCCAGGAGATTGCCCGGACAGTGGGAGGCCAGCGCTCAACTTATATTCAGCAGATTCAAGGGAACTGTGCGTTGGTACGATCCTTCCCTGGGGATCGCTGGAGTTACTGATGTTGACTTCAATGATGATATGGGATTGCCGGCCCATGTGAATCTACCGGAATACACGGGCAGATATCAGTTTCGGCCAAATTGGGCGTTCCATTACTCTCTCATGCTGTTCGAAACCTCTGACACCCATAATATTCAGAGATCCTTCAACTATGGCGACTGGCTTTTCCCAATGGGAACCCAAGTGTCACCGAAGTTCAATTTCTACTATCAGCGTGTCGGAATGCTATACCACGCCATAAATACGCCTAGAGCAATATTAAGTGTCTTTAATTACTGGATGTACAATGACCAGAGTCTCGAGGCCAGGAGCACGATATGCGGTGGCGTTGGTAACAGAATGGACAGGACCCGACATATGGTCATGTCAGGTGTGGAATTTCAAAAATGTATCGTAACCAGACCAAACAGGGCTACGCTATCCTGTGACTCAAGAGTGGGAATAGGTTATCTGGACGATACATTCGCCCTGGATCTTCAGTTAGCTCTACAATACAGCGTTTGGCTCAATTCCAATCGCTGGGGGTACGTCAAAGGAGGATGGCGTCACATAGACTTCCGTGAAGACAGGGACGATCTACGCCTGGACATGACCATATATGGCGGATTTGTAGAAGCTGGATTCATCTTTTAAACAAAGTTTTGCGAATGGCGTTGAAGGGCTGAATGTCCGTTCAACTGAGCAGGGGCCTTTGAACCTCTCCTTGACTGAATGTCCCTTCACAAGGAAACAGGGTTCCTACGCCCATCCTCTAAACCTTCAACGCCGTTCCCTATTTACTGAAGACCAAGGATCGAGTTAATAAAATGGAATTTCCAGACAGATTTGTCAAACGCGTCACTGAAAAGGGGGGACTTATAAAGGAGAGAAACCTTCTAAGGAATATCAAATTCCGGACAAAGGAAAAGCCCTGAATACGTTGCTAGCGATTGAGGGCTTTCCGAAAGGGTATGTTGAGAAGTGGCCCAGTTATTATCATATTTTCAGAGCTTGACAAGGTTTTTTTTGCAAATTGGTTGAAAAAATTGCTTTGATTACCTATCACTTGCAGAGACAATATTGTTTAATTAATTGTTATTATTATCCTTTAGAGGATTATCGATCTCTTAGGTAATTGATTGATATCAGCCGGATCTATGGAATATTCTTCAAGGTCTTTAACATATATCAGATTATTTCCAATAAATGTTTCTCCATTTGCCATCGCTTATTCCTAATATTCATTTTTGATTCAATGATGATACGATATATACATTGGAATCAACCCGTAGTAATATCTTATACCATTGCGCATTCAAATAGTTGACATTGAATTTAGGTTGACCAGCGTTCCGATTCGCTGTGTTAAATTCGCAGGCTCAGGAAACTT
>CAZFJT010000262.1:0-5374 GCA_964519135.1 uncultured Syntrophales bacterium
TTTTTATTGGCCGTGCACTTTATATTCATTGAGGATGTAAAAGGGCCTCAATAGGATACCAACTCGCTGTGACTTATTTATCCGGTTTGTATTCGAACATTCCAGTGGCCCACTCATTACCTATCTTCTCAGTAAGATTGATCTCTGAGAATCCTTTGAAGCGCTCTTTTACATCTCCCCACTGATCTATTGGACATCCTGATATTATCAGGAAGCGCTCTGTTTTTGATATGAGCTTGTTCCTATTGGGGACAAGAGTCATTGGATCGAGATTTGCGGTAACTATTGAATACGCAACCTCAACGCGATCAATGTCGCCCTCAAGGATCTCCACTTTGTGTGATACTCCATTTATATTGCAATTTTTCCGGGTGGACTCCACAGCCAACGGATCATTATCGATTGCCGTACACTGGGATAATCCCATTTTGGCGCCGGCAATGGCCAGAATGCCTGAACCACATCCCACATCCAGCATATTTTGGTCTATTTTCTCTGATTTAATAATGGACGCGGCATTTTCAAGAAATTCCAGGCAGGTTTTGGTTGTCTCATGGGTTCCTGTGCCAAAGGCTACCGCAGGCTCGATTACTATATCAATACGATTCTTGAATGGCCCGTTGATCCAGGGTGGGGTAATAATAAGGCTGTTTCCTATTTCAGTGGGCTTGAAAAACTCTTTCCAGGCAACGGCCCAATTTTCATCGTAAACAGGCTCGGTCTCAACTGTAATATGTTCGGCCAAAGGATTTCTGTAAGCTAAACCCTCGATGAATTTGTCCGCAAGAGGCTTCAATGAATCAGACGCGTCATAGTCAAAATAGGCCTCTATAGTATGTTTCAGGTTATTCGATTCATGGATTACCAGACCCAATGATCCAATATCATGACAGAATTCCGAGACTATATCAACAAGGTCTATGGGAGATTCTATCCTAATAAGCGTCCACCTGGGATTTTCTCGCTCGTGGCTCATAGAATAATGCGCATTCTCTCATTCAAGGGACTTCATACAATGCTTGGCTTCCTCAGTGGCCTTCTTGTAAAGCTCCCTGTATTTGCGCTCCATAGCCCTATGCTGGTCGTACTGCTTGAAATAGGTGTCCATTGCGGCCATGGTCTGCTCAGTCTTCTCCTGTTTAGCCACAGCTTCGATTTGAGCCATGATATTTTTTGCGGTGATTGCATGGCCCGCGGCCCTTTGCTCATAAGAGCGCGCGTTATTGACCAGTTCCTGGCAAAGCCCCATCATCATTGGATTGTCAGCCAAACTTAGACCAGGAGCGGTAAAAATTATTACAAGAAATGCAAATATCGCTGTTTGTGAGGTTCTGTGACCCATTGGGATACCTCTGAGTATTTTCTTGCATCATATAGCACTGTTATTAATAATAATCAAACTAATTTTTCAAAAATAATGGACATCATATCAAAATAAAAATTATAATGTAGTGATTTTAATTCCGCGGAACGTACCGCCCAGAATCACTAAAGACAACTTGTTGACTATGTTTCCGATTATGGGTACTGTTCCAGGATGATCCGTGTTTGCAGGTGTTAACGAGAACAATCCGAATATATAGTCTGGAGGAGCTAATTGGACCCTTTTTATACATTAAAATGGAATGAAGAACATGTAATTATGCTGGATCAAACCCTTTTGCCCAATGAAGAGCGTTACATTGAAATCCGTGACGTTGACGCAATGTGTGACGCGATCAAGAGACTGGCGGTTAGAGGGGCGCCGGCAATAGGCGTTGCTGCGGCTATGGGAGTTGCCTTGGGCGCTCTGAACTCAAAAGAGGATAACTTTAGTGAGTTCAAGGATCACATGGACAGTGTTTGCTCACAGATATCAGCAACAAGGCCCACAGCAGTGAATCTGTTCTGGGCAATAGACAGGATGAAAAAAATAATTGAAAATAGCGGGGATATGGCCATTCAGGACATAAAGGATCGCCTGGTGAAAGAAGCGATTCTAATGGAGACCGAAGACAGAGAGCTTTGCGAGAGGATAGGCCGCCATGGGAAGGATCATCTTGTCCCAGGAGACAGGGTTTTGACCCATTGCAACGCAGGGGGATTGGCCACAGCCGGTTACGGTACGGCGCTGGGCGTAATCAGGGCTGCATGGGAGAGCGGAAACCACCTGGAAGTGTTCTCTGATGAGACAAGGCCGCTGAACCAGGGCGCGAGGATAACCTCATGGGAGCTTCTGAAGCTGGGCATACCAGTAACCCTGATACCTGATAGTAACGCGGGCGCGCTTATGAGCAGGGGCGAGATAACCAAAGTGGTGGTAGGCGCTGACAGGATTGCGGCAAACGGGGACACGGCCAATAAAATCGGCACTTATACAGTGGCCGTGATGGCGAACAGGCACAAGATACCCTTTTATGTGGCCGCGCCATTGTCAACAATCGACATGGCTCTTCCAACCGGCAATGAAATTCCAATTGAGGAAAGGGACGCTACTGAGGTGACCAACATCGGAGGCGTCAGAATAGCGCCTGAAGGGGTTAAGGTCCGCAATATCGCGTTTGATGTGACGCCCCATGAATTGATAGCAGGTATAATAACTGAATGGGGGACAGCCACAGAGCCATATGAAGATTCATTCAAGGCCTTTTTCGCCATGAAGGAGGCCAAGTAGATTAATGGAAAGAAAGTTCAGGGATCCACGCACCGGCGAGATCCTGGAAGAAGTGGAAATAGTTGACCCAAAAAGTGGAACAATCCTTGGGCGCCAGACTCCTGATGAAGCGATCCAGGGTCTCAGAAGAAACAACCTGACCATTGATACGGACCTATACGAATTGACCATGGCCAGTGGTTACTGTGTCATGGGCAGATGCCACAGAAAGGCTTGTTTTGATCTGTATTACCGACAGAACCCGGACAATGGCGCGTTTTGCGTTTTTACCGGCCTTGAAAGCGTAATCGAATACATAAACAACCTCGGTCTGTATCCTGATGACATTGAATACTTAAGGTCCTTGGGGATTTTCTCAAATGAAGGGCTGGAAAATCTTGCATGCAGCGTAAGATTTACAGGTGACATTTGGGCGCCCCCTGAAGGCACGGTGGTTTTTCCCCATGAGCCGTTGATAAGAGTGGTAGCGCCCATAAGCGAGGCCCAGGTTCTTGAAACCACTCTGCTTGCCCTGGTGGGACATCAAACCCTTATTGCAACCAAAGCGGCTAGGCTTTGCATAGCCAGCAAGGGCGCGCCTGTGGTGGATTTTGGGACCAGGAGGGCTCACGGAGCGCAGGCCGCGCTTTATGGAGCAAGGGCGGCCTATATTGGAGGCTGTACAGGCACTTCCAATGTACGGGCTGGTAAGATGTTCGGCGTACCTGTGAAAGGGACCCACGCCCATAGTTGGGTGGAGAGTTTTGATTCAGAACTGGAGGCCTTTACAAGCTATACAGAAGCATTTCCTGAAAACGCCATACTCCTTGTGGATACATATGATACTGTGGGAGGGATTAGAGCGGCAATTGAAGTGGCCCATAAAATGCGGAAACAAGGAAAAAGGCTGCAGGCAATACGCATTGATAGCGGTGACCTTGCTTACTATTCAAAAGCGGCCAGGGGTATGCTGGATGAAGCAGGACTTGAAGATGTAAGAATACTTGCTTCAAGCGATTTGGACGAGTGGCTGATTCAAAGCTTGAGGGACCAGGGCGCTAAAATAGATGTTTGGTGCGTTGGGACAAGGCTGATAACATCATATTCAACTCCGGCCCTGGGAGTTGTTTACAAGCTCATGGCCGTGGAAGACGAAAAAGGAGTTTTCCAGCCAAAGATCAAGATATCCCAGAACCCCCAAAAGGTCACCAATCCAGGCCTCAAAAAGATCGTAAGATTTTACAATGGAAACGATCGAATGATAGGGGACCTGCTGATGGCAATAGATGAACCCGTTCCTGAGAATACTCCAACACTTGCACACCATCCGATGTACGACTACATGAAGAAGGTTTATAGGCCACCATACAAGACAGAGGAGATAATGGTCCCAATATTCAAAAATGGTAAGCAAGTGTACCAATCTCCGCCAATACAGGATATGAGACAGAGGGTTCAAAATCAGATCAACAGGTTGGAGCCGGAATACAAACGAATTACCAATCCGCACATCTACAAGGTGTCCCTGTCAAATAAGTTGCATGAAACAAAAAAACGCTTGCTCTCTCAACACCAGGATAGCAATGGCGGTTCTAATGATATTTCATGATCAAATGCGCGTTTGAAGCAAATTCGACTATATTCCGAATAATGATGGTGGTCAGACCAAGGAGTAGATCCTTTTACCATTTTCTTCACAGGAATACACAAGGCCGTCTTTCTCCAGTATTTCAAGGTGTCCCCTGACCTCTGATATCCCAAGGAATATGTCGAACCCCTTCAAGTCGGGAAATAGCAGTCCGCTCAGAGTGTATTGTGTCATCGGGTACTTTTTGCCCTCTGTTTTCGGGTAGTCACGCAATAATTCAATCAACCGGGATCTTCTCTGTTCGTGATGCCTGAAGAGTTCTTCTATTCTGCGCCTATGGGCGCCAAATTCTTGGCCGTGACCTGGCAATACATGATTGATGTCAAGATCTCTTAAGACTGCAAGGCTCTTTTGAAACATGTGGAGGCTCTGATAAACTTGTCCATTCTCTGGAGGGGTTATTTCAGCCACTGGATTGGAGGATATCTCTTCAAGCAGTGTATCTCCTGAGAAAATATCACGTGTTTGCCTATTGTACAGGCACACGCTCCCAGGACTGTGCCCTGGTGTATGAATCACTTCCAGGTCAAAATCGTCGAATCCGAAGATCTCTCCACCTTTAAGGGCCTTTTCTTGTGTGAGAATTCCGAAATAATTCCTGAATCTTTCGTACATTGAACTTAGCGCCGCATCTATAGGACCCCCGGGAATGCCTGCTGATAAAAAGAAATTTCTGTAAGAGTCCGCCTTTGATCTAAAATTGTCGTCATTACCCCGGTAGATCTTGTTTATGTCCCATTTATGGAGCCATACATCCCCTTTTGACTCTAACTTGATTCCACCTGCTAAACCCACATGATCAATGTGGCAATGGGTGATTATTATCCTCTTTAAATCCTTGATACTTCCACCGGCCTCGCGTATACCGTGACTCAAGGCCTCATATGCTTCATCCGTATTGATGCCCGCATCTATAAGAGTCGGCGTGGAATCATGTATGTAGTACACATTGACCCATTTCAAGGGAAAAGGTATGGGGATCTGAATTTTATGAATAGACGTCATTTGGTATTATCCTGTGAAACTAACAAGCTATTTGGGAGACCTCAAACTTGTCGTTTTGGCAGATATATCCATTGCTAGCCAAAAGAAAC
>CAZFJT010000263.1:0-5370 GCA_964519135.1 uncultured Syntrophales bacterium
GCTGAGGCCACAGATCCATAGTGGCTATGTATTTGCCATCTAGTATGGAAATTCCCGGTGTGCTCATGCAACCTCCTTTCCATAAATCAAAACAGTGTGAGCGGCAATGAAACCGCTTAAATTGTGAGTTAAACCAATATTTGCCCCAGGAACCTGCTGGGTGGCGTCGCCCCTCAATTGACGCAGGATCTCCATGGCCTGGCGTATACCGGTGCCCCCAAATGGATGACCGCATCCCAAGAGTCCACCATCGGTATTAGTTGGCACCTTACCGCCAAGATCGTTTTGACCGTCTTCAACAAATGGTCCGCCTTCGCCTTTTTCGCAAAAACCAAGGTCTTCCATTTCTATGATCTCTGAGATGGTGAAACAATCATGGGTCATTGCCACGTTGATATCCTTGGGCTCAACTTTTGCTTTTGTGTATGCCTGGCCCGCCGCAATCTTTAATGCTTCCCATGTTGTCCAATCAGGCATATTCGCGGACATATTATTCACTGAGGCCTGACCTGTGCCAAGCACATACACCAAGGGCTTATCAGTGAGCTCCTTGGCCTTTTCCTCTGCAGCCAGGATTACAGTGGCCGCGCCATCTGTTATTGGACAGCAATCGTACAGTGTCAAAGGCGACACTATCATACGGCCTTCCATAACCTCTTCCATTGTGACCGGTTTCTGGAATTGGGCTTTGGGGTTCTTGGCCGAATTGCGCCTGTTCTTTACACTAATCTTTCCAAGGTGTTCTTTTTTGGTGCCGAATTGTTTCATGTGTTGCTTCGCGACCATTGCGAACACAGGAGGAGGCAGACCGAGGCCCTGGGAACCATCCCAGTCATGGTCCACAGACGCGAGCTCACTATAGAACACCTCCCATTTCTGAGGCGTATAGAGCTTTTCTCCCCCTGTTACCATGATAATATCAGCCTGGCCGGACTTGATCATGGCATAGCCCAGAATAATGGCCGAGCTTCCGCTCGCGCAGAGCAATTCAACCCTTGCGCATATGTTCTTGGGTTTGACGCCCACATGCTCCGCAACCAGCGGGGCAAGGTGTGTTTGATATGATGTTCTCTCAGTGTAAGCGGACGCCACAAGCAGGCCGTCGATGTCTTTGGGGTTCAATTGAGGGATATCCTCATAGCAGGCTTTTGCCGCCTCTTGGAAGAAGTCTCTTTGACTTCCCTCCCTTACTCCCCATTTCGACATCCCGCCACCGATGATGCATACATTACGATCCATCTGATAATAACCTCCGGTTAGGGATTAGTTTTTGTCTAGCGCTCGACCATTGGTAATGGTTTTTCGCAGCGCTCTAGTCTCTTTCTACTGTTTTGGAGCGGTCTTTTACTATTGGCGCATAGTTCCATTTTGCTAATTATTGAATGTTAAGTGTTCACGCTTTGTTTGCCTGTGGGTTTGGTCATTATACAGAACAATTTGAACCACGCCAATCAAGTATAGTTATCCGGATTCAACCCTCCCGGTAGTGTAAAGCCATTTACTCATCAACGCAAGCATTTTTGAATCCATAACGCGCTGCTCGCTTCGCGCACAACTGACAGTTCACAATAGAGAACTACCGCGGCCAATAATAATAAAGGTGAACCTCTGGAAGGATATAGGGCCGTGTAAAGTTGGACATTTAAAAATTTGTATTAAAGTTAGGTTGGCCGGCGTTATGATTCGTAATGTGAAATTTGCGCGGCTCAGGAACCTTTCCCATAGGAGCCCGTCCCCCTGGGCAAATCGCTTTGATGCCGTCGCAAGAGCGAATGCGTACTCAAATTTCTATTTTAATCTCACGTTGAGGGGTCCAGGGTATGGACTTTTTTTGCAGGAAAGGCCTTCACTTCTTATGAATTCTGTGAGGTTATTTATAGTTCAGAAATGCCTTGAACGCTTTGTGACACATCCACACATCCGCTTTTGAAGTTACCTCAAAAGGTGAGTGCATGCCAAGAACAGCAGGCCCTATATCTATGATCTCCATGCCCAGCATTGCCAAGAATTTTGCCACTGTTCCTCCGCCCCCTTCGTCTACCTTGCCGTGTCCTCCTGTCTGCCAGGTGATCTTATTATCATTTAGCATTCGCCTTATTAGGCCCACATATTCCGCGTGAGCGTCAGATGCTGAATATTTACCGCCACTTCCGGTATATTTTTCCAAAACAACACCATAGCCCAGCCTGCAAGCGTTGAGTTTCTCGAACACATCAGGGTATGTGGGGTCAAAGGCTGCGTTTACATCAGCCGAAAGGGCCAAGGAATTGTAAAGGCAGTGATTCAGGCTTCTGGCATTGGCCTCTTGGCCAAATTCCGCCATTAGATCCAAGAGGAACATTTCCAGGAACCTCGCCTTCGCGCCGGTGTTTCCCTCGCTTCCGACTTCTTCCTTGTCAAAGAGCATGACAATTGATGTATATTCGGGTTTATCCGTTTCCATCAGCGCAGTGAGCGAAGTGTATGCGCAGACCCTGTCATCCTGGCCATACGCGCCTATTAAACTTCTGTCCAACCCCACATCCCTGGCCGGCTCGGCCGGAGTTATCTCCAATTCCGCTGATATAAAATCCTCTTCAGTGATACCGTACTTTTCAAAAAGCAGGTTCAATATCGCGAGCTTTACACGCTGGTCAGCCTCTGTATCGGCATAGGGCGCCGACCCTACAAGCACGTTTAAGTTTTCAGCGGGAATGAATTCCTTGGCCTTTTTATCCATCTGTTTTCGCCCAAGATGAGGTAAAAGATCCGGGATTGTCAGCACAGGATCGTCTTGATCCATACCTATGGAGACCTCGACACTCGAGCCGTCCTTTAATATTACGGTCCCTATTAGAGCCAATTGCCTGGCGACCCAATGATATTTTTTTATCCCCCCGTAATAATGGGTCTTCAATAGGGCAAGGTCCGTGTCTTCATACAGAGGGTTCGATTTTAAATCCAACCTTGGGCAATCGATGTGGGAGACTATCAGCCTGGTCCCTTTTGTCATGGGCTGCTTTCCCTGTATAGCCAGGGCCAACATCTTCCCGCGTATCACATAACATAGGCCCTTTTTCTTTTTTGCCTTGGATCCCCATTCCTTAAAGCCGTTTTCTTTAGCCAGAGCCAGAGCTTCCTTGACGGCAAGGCGCTCGGTCCTACCTTTGTTCAGAAATTCCATATAACCCTTGGCGTAATCCAGGGCCTGCTTACGCTCTTTTTCCTTTAATTGATCCCATACTAGCTTCTGCTCCAGTCCCAATTCCTTTTTCAATTCTTTTCCGGGCTTGGGTCCCTTTTTGGTCTTTTTTGCAGGCATTTGTTCCCCAGTATAAAATTAATGTCAGTTGTAAATTACCATATTTATCAATTGCCACGAATATTAATTACCACTTTTCCAGGGCGGATCCAATGGGTTGAAGACACCCGCGCCGGGCTGGGGATAGTTCGCTGTTGGGCCCCTTGGCCCTACTACTCCAGGAGCGGACGCTGATCTTATGGCGCCTGAATTCTGAGCCATTCTAATGAACTTCATGGTGGACTTGCTTGGAGTGGCAAACCCTATACCCTGGCTCTTCCACAATAGTATAGTATTAACGCCTATCACCTCTCCATTGAGATTAAAGAGAGGCCCCCCTGAATTGCCAAGGTTCATTGTGGCGTCGATCTGAATCAAAGGGGGATAACCTGAACCTGGTATCATCCTGCTTTTCGCGCTTACGACACCAACCATAATAGACTGGCCTATGCCATAGGGATTGCCGATTCCCACGACCCATTCCCCAAGCTCCACTTTGTCCGAGTCTCCAAGGGTTACTGGGATAAGAACCTTGTTACAGTCAATCTTTATCAATGCCAGATCGTTTTTCTTGTCCGCTTCAATGGCCTTTGCCTGGTGTTTGCTTCCATCCAGCAATTCCACCTCTATTTTGGACCCACTCCTGAGAACATGCTCGTTGGTGACAATATAACCGTCCCTTGAGATAATAAATCCCGCTCCGTAACCAGTGGGCTTTGATTTCGTATTTTTGGACAGACCTATCCTGCTCAGGGACCAGGAATCGTCCGAATCGAGCATTCTGATCGCTACCACCGATTCATTAACCTTTTTAATCAGCCCCCTTATGTTTGGCAGCCCAAAAGCCGCGCCAGTCCGGGGACTCAACCCTGTTGAACGAACCCCTTGAGCCGTCGCGCCAGGAGGGGCGGTTGTTGAGAAGCCCTGATTGTTTACAGGTGCTGTATTTCTTGTATTATGTTGTTTTTCCTGTTTAAAGCGCAATATCTCATTTATGGATGATTTTGTGGCCGCCCTTTTAAGCGAGATATTTTCATCGGCCCTTACGATCATTGGTTGTAATAGACAGATTAATAGATATGATAGAATTGGTGGAAGTATAAATCGCGGAAGGGGCATTCGCTCTCTCCTTGGCTTGTTTCCGTCCAGTGAAGGGCCTTTGACGCAACCCATGATCATTAGGGTATAAACTGGGTCGGCATTTCCTGTCAATGCCTTTCTGACGATTTTTTACGCAGAAATGAATAAGTTGGAAAATTTTATTATATTTTGTATTAATATTACATCTATTAACTTCTGGAGATATCAATGTACGAAGTGGAAATAACAGAATGGTTCTCAGCCGCTCACAGGTTGAGGAACTACAAAGGCAAATGTGAGAAGCTTCACGGACACAACTATAAGATCCATGTTACCGCAAGGGCTTCAGAATTAGGCGTCAGTGGCATGGTTATAGATTTCGGAGACTTGAAGTCGGCCACAAAGCTGGTTCTTTCACGGCTTGATCATGCGTATCTAAATGATTTGGAACCCTTTGAAACAGTGGAACCCTCGGCTGAGAATATTGCCCAGCATATTTTTGAGCATATCAAAGCCCATTTGGGAGAATCAGGCGCAAATCTTTATTCAGTGGCAGTATGGGAATCCCACACGTCAAAGGCAACGTACTATGATAAGATATAATTGTTTTCACTAATTTACCCCAATGAATTATGGAGCGATGAGGTGCAAAATTCCATTATTCCTGATGTCCAATCATCTCCGGATTCCAGGAAGCTACCCATAGACAAAGTGGGAGTAAAGGGCCTTCGTTATCCCATATACGTAAAGGATAAACGCAAGGAAAGACAGCACACAGTGGGGCTTTTCGACCTTTTTGTAAATCTGCCCCACGATTTCAAGGGCGCGCATATGAGTCGATTCATAGAGGTGCTCAATCAATTCAGGGAGGAAATATCCATAGATAAATTTCAGAACCTCCTGGATGAGATTAAAGGTCGGCTTAACGCGCAAAGCGCCCACATGAATGTGGAATTTCCTTATTTTGTGGAGAAATCAGCGCCAGTCACAGATACAACCAGCTTGATGTC
>CAZFJT010000264.1:0-5366 GCA_964519135.1 uncultured Syntrophales bacterium
GGCCCATACCAATCCCCGACCTGTGAACCTTAATCTGAAAGTTCAAAACGCCACCAAGCTGCTATCCAGGACCATTCCCAAAATGATAGAGATACAGCGTGAACTCCAGGAGAATTTGCCCAGAATCAACGCGGATCCAGGACAAATAGAACAGGTGATCATCAATCTTGCGGTCAACTCAAAGGACGCAATGCCGGATGGTGGTATTCTCAAGTTTGAGACAGGCCAGGTAATACTCGATTCAGAATATTGCAAGAAGCACCCTGACGCTACTCCAGGCGCCCATGTTTTTCTGAAAGTGCGGGACACAGGCTCTGGAATGCCTAAAGACATTCTGATGCGCATTTTTGAACCATTCTTTTCCACAAAGGGCTTGGGCCAAGGCACAGGATTGGGGTTGGCCATGGTCTATGGAATCGTGAAGCAACACCTTGGGCACATAACCTGTGAAAGTGAGCCGGATCATGGAACCACATTCAAATTGTTTTTTCCTGTAATAGGCGTCCAAGAAACAAAAGAGACCGACGTGGACAGGCCACAAGCGCCAATGGGCGGCCATGAAACCATTTTGGTGGTGGATGACGAGGAAATGATAATAGGTTTATTGAGTCAGACTCTCAAGAAGGCCGGTTATAAGGTAATTACAGCGGAGAACGGCGAAGAAGCGTTGGAAGTGTATAAGAAAAAGCGCGGCGGGATTGACCTGATAATCCTTGACATTATAATGCCCGGCATGGGCGGTTATGAGGCGCTTAAGGAACTTAAGAGGATTGATCCTCATATCCCGGTGATCATCTCAAGCGGGTACTCACCCAAAGGCCCAGAGGGAGAGTCCGCTGACCGCGCGGCCTCTGGTTTCATAAAAAAACCATTTGATAACGTCTTAATACTGAAAACCATACGGGAAATATTAGATAAGTAAGACGCGTGGTTTTAAAACCTAGGTAATTATAACTTACCTATAATTATTAGATAATCGAAAGGCTTAGGAAATTGCCCCTCTCAAGTGAATTATTTACAGAGCGAAGCATCGAGAAATCCCCCTCAGGTATTATTGGACTCGACCAGATTACCAATGGGGGGTACCCCCATGGAAAGCCCACTTTGGTCATTGGCGGCCCTGGAAGCGGTAAGAGTATTTTAGGAATGCTGTTCGCGGTCTCAGGCGCAGAAGATTATAATGAACCTGGGGTATTTATTTCTTTTGAAGAAACCGCAGAGGAGCTTGTTCAGAACTTCGCATCCCTCAAATTTCCGGTAATGAAACTCATTAATGAAAATAAGCTTTATCTGGAGAATATGGTTGTTGATAGAGGCGAGACGCCTATTTCCGGAGACTATAGCCTTGATGGCTTGTTCGTTAGATTGCAACTGGCTGTGGATACTGTTGGGGCCAAAAGAATAGTGATAGACGGAATAGAAACAATGTTCTCAGCATTCGCTAATGATTCTGTGGTCCGATCCGAGCTTCATAGGCTGTTCAGATGGACAAAGGACAGAAAGCTGACCACTATAGTTACCAGCGAGATGGGGGCGTCCGGTCTTACCAAAAATGGCCTTGAAGAGTACGTGGCCGATTGCGTAATAGTCCTGGATCACAGGGTTTTGGATGAGATTTCCACACGTAGAATCAGAGTATTGAAATATAGGGGGTCTTCACATGAGGCAAATGAATTCCCTTTCCTTATAAATGAATCTGGATTGTCCGTTGCCCCAGTCACGTCACTGGATTTGGAATATCAGGTTTCCAATGAAAGAGTTTCCAGTGGGATACCGGATCTGGACCAAATGCTTGAAGGCAAAGGATACTACAGGGGCTCGAGCGTGCTTATCACCGGAACAGCAGGGACAGGAAAGACTTCCATTGCCGCTCGATTCGCCTATTCAGCTTGCCGCGTTGGAAAGGCGGCCTTATTTTTCTCATTTGAAGAATCCGAAGAGCAAATTATCCGCAACATGTCTTCAATTGGAATCGATTTCAAACCTTTCGTTGAAAAAGGTCTGCTTAAGATCATCTCATTGCGTCCAACAAGTCTGGACCTGGAAAATCATTTGTTATCCATAATTCAGACTATTATTCAAATCAAGCCGTATGCTGTGGTAGTGGATCCAATATCCAATTTGGGTTCCATTGGAAGTGTACATCAGATAAAGTCAGTTTGGACCAGGATGATAGCGGAATGCAAACAAATGGGAACTACTACCTTCTTCACGAATCTATGCTCAGGCTCTGAATCCATTGACACTACAGAAAGCGCGGTATCTTCCCTTATGGATACCTGGTTATTGTTAAGAGAGGTGGAAATCGGTAATCAGAGCAAGATAACTCTGAAAGTTAGAAAATCGCGTGGAATGGCCCATTCCAGAAGAATCAAGGAACTTATTCTATCAAATCAGGGTATTAATTTATCTGAACTACAAGATTAGCAAAAGGTGATTATATTGTTAATATAATTGGATTGATGTTAGCTTTATAACGAAAAACCGTATCTTTAGGTGGATAGTAGTATCAAACAAGATGGGATACATTAGCAGCGCAACTGCAAGCTCCAAGTGTGGAGGAGTCTATGTGGGAGAACGAAAATTCTGAAAACCAAGACCCAAAGTGGCGTTTCACAATATACATAATCGGCGATAGCCCCAGATCTTACCGAGCCCTCAATAACCTTGAAAAGATCTGCAAAGAATGCCTGATAACCGGGTATGCCATTGATGTGGTTGATATTGCCAAGGATCCGGGCCGCGCGTCAGAAGATCAAATATTGGCCGCGCCCACGGTTGTCAAGAAATCTCCTAAACCTGAAAGGCGCGTGGTAGGTGATCTTTCAGATTCCGCGGCGGTTGTAAAGGGTCTTGAAATGTGATTTCAAGACTTAATTAAATGTTGGTGTAATCCCTCAGTTGTTGGCGGCATGGAGGACAGAGAGAAACTGTGAATGGAAGTAGCGTGAGCCGAACCAGGGGGCGGGACTCTGATGAGCGAAGTTTGTTGAGCTTGCGAATTTAAACACAGCGAATCGGATCTCCAGCCAACAGGCTCAACGCATCGCCCCCATTTACTGAGCTGTTACATGTTGGCTATTCTCTTCCATGTCTCAATTTGCTCGTTATTGAACACTAGGGATGAGTCCTCATTGTACAGCCACCTGTAGTCCTCATCCAAATCGAGAGTCAACCCCAGAAAATTGAAATCTGAGTTATTGGCCTTTCCATAACCTTTATGGTTATTTTCCAGGGTATAGCTGTTTCCATTCCAATAATCATGGGAATAGAAAAACTGGTTTGATTGCGTTATCTTCCCTGCGTTTTCTGAGGCATATGGGAAGTTATGAAATATGACAAAGCTTGTTCCATTACCATTCAGAGGCGCGGGATTGAGAAAAAACGACCCAAAGATTCCATTATGTTCGGATATGTTATTTCCAATATCCTGAAGCCCCAATGAATCATTTTCCATGAAATGTTTTGAGAATGGATTCCATTCCGAGTCATTAGCATAATAGGTTGGAAATTCAGGTTTATCGTCCGCTCCTGATGTGGTCAATGTGCTCGTGGAACCAAACGACACAGTGAATGAGTCATCCAAATAGATCGGTGGATACAATTCAGAGGGTCCCAATGTGGCTCGTATTGTGACATTTGGATCATCATTGGGAACCTGATCATAATCAAAGGATAATTCGTTTGTGTCAGGATCTATTGTTATTGAGTCATAGAATGAACCTTCAGAAGGCGCTATAACCGAGTATGTAAGGGATCCTGTTTCCGGACAGTGGAAATAATCATCCAGATCCACTGTATAGGCGCCTGTCCCCGCGTAAACATCCGGGAGGCCGTCTGAAGATATGGGGTATTTTGTCAGGGTGAGTTCCATTACAACAAAGTTCGGCCAACCCTGGTAACCGAGATTATCTCCGATAAGATTCGAGGGACAATCAGAATCGTAAACCAATCCAAAGGCCCGGTCATAAGCTTGGGTATCCGTGGAGAAACGAATTATGAAATCGAGCTTGCCGTCCTGGGTCCATGTTTCCCACTTGCTCTCAGGAATGTTCATATCCTCAAAAACATAAAACTCATTTCTGCCAAGATTACCGGATTGGGCCAGAAGAGTGGCGCCGTCTTCTCCGTAAATGTAAACCATCTCATTCGCGCTTGTCTCAAGGTAAGTGTCGCCATTCTGAACATAGGTCTTACCGTCAAAATCCCCGTATGCTTCGAATATCAATCTGTCCAGGTCCGCGCCCGCCATTGAGTCGTCGGTAAAGGTTATCTTTATTTCGTTCCCGGAATAGGCGTTATCAAAGTCGAATTCTGTTAAGGACCATTGTGGGGGCCATCCGGAAGGATTAGGGGAGGAAGGAGGCATGTAAACCAATTCAATGTTAGTATCAGCAAGTTTGTCCGGGTTGATCAAAAAGCCCCGATCACTGGCGGAACTCCTGACTTCCAGGTCCCAGTCGGCGGATTCGGTGTTCCCGGTGGGATCATCGCTGGCCCAAACTATCGAGCCTGTCGCGTCGGCCAAGTAATTGACGAATTTCAGGCCATGCGCGCCCTCGCCCACGTTGCAGCCATAGAGGTCTATGCGCGCGTCATCCGCGAGATAATTGGACAATTCCGCGAGTGAGTGGTGAGAAATTGGCTTAGGACCTACCCCGTCGGTATCTGAAGTTGATAGCCCGATCATACCGGTCTGTCCATGATCTATAATGGCGATCTGACCTATGGGCTTGGCGCCTGAACCTGTGATATTATCAAGCATTGAGTTGATGTCATCCAGATCATCCTGTTCGGAATCATAAACAATTACCACAGCGTCATCATCCGCGGCCTCTGAAATTGCTTCAACCTCATCAACAGCGTTGGAAACGAGCACAACATTTATCTCTTCATTAAATATGTCATCCAATGGATTTTCAGTGTTATCCACATTTAAAGGGGACTCGCTCAAAACAGTGACAGCGGATTCCACATCGGTCTCAGTGTCCGGGTTGTGATTATTCTGGTCCTGGCTTCCATCCTCTGATGACCCATTATCCACAGAAGCGTCCAGGACAATACGATTTTCTAATCTCTCAAGAGTAAGCCTGTGATCACTTTCAAGATGCTTGTATTTTCTGAATCCCATTTTACAACCCTCATGACGTTTATTTACCAATCGCTGTTGTAAGACATTGCAACATGGGCGCCGAAATTCTTGTCAATAAGGGTTAATGGTTTGAATTATACTTGTATTAATCCATTTAAAAGGATAGTTGGCGCTTCAGCAACCAGGCGCTATTTTTTGATATTGCGCGACATCCAGGCGTTCTATACCAGTTCTCAAAATTAAACGCGAAATGGCTCATAAAAATATGTCCATA
>CAZFJT010000265.1:0-5352 GCA_964519135.1 uncultured Syntrophales bacterium
CTTTTTCCGCCACGCCGGCACGCCCATAACCGATGGTTTCGCCTGCGGTGATGTGATTGATCAGTGAGAGGGTGTACTTCAATTGCGCGGTCCTTTGGTTGTTTTCAGTGGCCTGAACCTTTTCAGCAAAATCACGATATTTTTTAATGAAGTCCTTGTTAATGTGTTCGGTCGCGTCGGCCTGTCCATTGGTTTCATATGGTGAGCTGCCTTGGGCCATGGAATCTATTACGCTTTCATATCTTTCAAGGTCACTATAACCGAACCCCTCTTTATTATTGGATATGGCGCCTTTTAATCCCTTCAATGCCTTGGGAGTGGAGGCGCTTTCCAGAGTCTTCTTGACAATGGGTTCAGCCAGGAATTCTTCGGCTAAAGTGTTTTTCTTTTCCATGTAAACTTGTGCTTTGCTATCAGGCAATATTGGGAATGTCATCATGGCCCATAATATTATCGATACAGCCAGTATGACTGTTCCAGCCTTTTTCACATACATCCATGTTCTTTCCCAGGTATGTATGACCAGGGCTTTTAAAGTGGGTATTCTGTAAGGTGGTAACTCTAGAACAAAGGGCGCGGATGGGCCCGAAAGCACTGTAGAGCGTATTACTTTACCTGCAAGAAGGGCCATTGACCAGGATATAAGGGTCAGCAGGAACATCATTCCAGCTTTGTTTCCAGGAAAGAACGCGGCAATAAGCAATGCGTAGACAGGCAACTTGGCCCCGCAATTCATCAGTGGGGCCACGAGGATGGTGGCAAGTCTCTCCTTGGGCTCCTTCATGGTTCTGGTGGCCATGATACCGGGCACAGCGCACCCTCCAGCTATACCGCCAGATACCATGAGAGCGAGCATTGAGGCGCCGTGGAGACCAAAACCCCTTAGAACCCTATCGAGCATAAAAGCTATGCGGGCCATGTATCCGGTGTCTTCCAGTATGGCGATAGCCAGGAACATAAAGGCTATCAAGGGTGTAAACCCGAGAACTCCCCCAACACCATCGATCACTCCGCTTACCACCATTGATTGGATCAGGCCGTCAGGCAAAATATCCGAAACACGATCGCCAAGGTACACAAAAGCCGATTCAAAATACTCCACCAATGGGCCGCTCACCTGGAACGTAAACTTGTACACACCGTACAAAATTATTAAGAGGATCATAGGGCCCAAGAGCTTGTGTGTAAGAACCTTGTCTATCTGTTCGCTCAGATGGATCCTGTCACTGTATTTAACTGTGACGCATTGTTTTATCGCGCCTGAAATAAAACCGTATCTTGCGTCTGCAAGGGCTATCTCCGGTGGATCACCGAATATACCTTCCAGGTGGTTTCTGCTCTCTGAAACCAGCTCAAGTATCTCATCGCCCTTTGGATTTTCATGTACGAGTTTAATGATCTCAGGGTCACTCTCAAGCAGTTTAACGGCAACCCATCTAATGGGTAAGGGATCAAGTTTGAAATTAGCGTCTTCAAGCTCGTCGATTATGATCTCCAGCTCTTCCTCCACCTCCGCTCCATAGTTGAGGAACCTTTGCGGGCGATCTTGAGGAAGTGTGGTATGAACATTTACTATCTCTTTAACCAGGTCCTTAACACCTATTCCTCTTTTGCCGTCAGTGGGGGTTATGGATATACCGAGCAGCTCCGAGAGTTTTTCATGGTCTATGCTGATGTTTCTGCCCCTGGCAACGTCTATCATATTCAGGGCCATTATCACCTGCACGTCCATTTCCATCAATTGAACGGTCAGATACAGGTTCCTCTCCAGATTGGAGGCGTCCACTACGTCTATTACAGCGTTCGGCCTTTCATCAACTATAAAGGACCTGGCTATTTGTTCTTCAAGGGAGAATGCAGTGAGGGAATATGTTCCCGGCAGGTCTATGATGTGTATATCCGCGCCTTTGCCCGTAACCCTGCCTTCCTTTTTCTCAACAGTAACGCCCGGCCAGTTACCAACATGCTGTCTTGCGCCTGTTAACGCGTTGAATATCGTTGTTTTGCCCGCGTTGGGATTGCCGGCCAAGGCCACGGTTATGGTCTTGTTCATTGGATTAGGTAAACCTCTCTGGTTAGGCTTGGCCCAATAAACAAAAAAAGGAACCTTCCCCAGCTCGCGTTCTTGTTTGAGCGCGGCCATCGGGTTCCCTGTGGGCCGATTAGTTTATAATTCAGGCAATGTTTATCAGGCCGCTCGCTCCGGCTGGTTCATCAGAATTCCAGCGGCCTCGTCTCTTCTCAAACTAAGATGGTATCCCTTTACAACGAATTCTATGGGGTCAGTAAGAGGCGCGTATTTTACCACCTTAACCTCTGCGCCTGGAACAAAACCCATCTCCATGAGTCTGAGTCTGAAATCAGGAGCGCCACATACCGCCTGTATCACACCAGCCTCTCCTGGAGCGTATTCAGACAATTTCACAAGGTTTTCTACGCCAAGGCGTCTCCTTGCTTTTACAGGACACTCACAGCACCCTGCGGCCCTTTTACATCCTCCAGCCCTGGGGCCTCTTTTGGCTATTCTTTTCTCTCTTCTATTAATTCTCAATGCTCAACCTCATAAATTTCAGCGTTGAACTAGATTTATTATTCTACTGTTGTTAGACGACTCAAACTTATGTTTACCGCTCGGCCGAACATTTGTCAATAGGTCGTTTACATTTTTTTACGCCTTAACCCAATATTAATATTGACCGGAGCGTCATCTAAATGGGCCGAATGCCATCATGAATGTGTCCTCCAACCTGCATCCAGTCCAATATATGAGGCTGAACACTCCTAAAGGTTGCTTTGAGTAGCCATCAGGCTCATTTGTCGCCTTGCCGGAACTCGCGATTCGATTGTTTTTCTTTTTCTCCTCTTTTGCTTCGTGTTTGCAGCAGCGGCATTTTGATTTGGCTTCGTCTCTGTCTTTTGATTCCCATTTCCAATCCATGAATTTGGTTCTTTTTGAGTCCTTTTTTGAGTCAGAGTCATCATCAGAATCAGAGTCAGAACCCAAATATGGGTAGAAAAACCACAAGTAGGTGAGGACATCCGCCAATTGGGTGAGCTGCATTCCTGTCCTCCTCTCTGGCCATCGATCAGGGATCTCTCCAGAGAAGAACCATTCCTTGCCTTTTTCTGAATTGACTGACTCCATTACTGTCCTGGGTCTTGACCAAACCCTTTGGACAGGGCTTGTCGCGGAACCTAGCACGTTTGATCTGTGCTCCCTGGGCGAGTGGAATGGATTTTTCCCATGTAATATATCTTCCAGATTGAAACCAAGACTTAGATTTGCGGAGACGGTATGAACAGTGTCATAGAGATTGTCGCGAGACACTTCGTACCTTAAGGCGACCGCGCCGCCCTTTGAAGCCACCTCCGCTCCCGCGCGTGACCCTATGATGAAATCAGTGTCATAAAACCTATACAAACCGCCCATGATCCGTAAATCCAGGCCAGGGTCGTACACTGGTATGTTTAAGGCCAGCTCTGTGTCAATTCCTCCACCCCTGTAAAAATTGAGCTTGGTCTCAATGGAATGACTGAGGTCCCCTGAAAGATTAATAGCGCTCTCGATTCCGAATCCCTGGGATTTGTAGTAGGAACCGTTTATCCAAGAGCGGTCATAAAAACCGTTCGCGCCAAGCATCATTGCGTGTCCGAACCTTAGTCTCGCGCCCAGACCGGCGGCCATGTCCACTCGTGGCAGCCCCATGTCATCCCTTGCGCTTACCACATCCGGAGCGCTTGCGTGAATTTGACCGAAAAACAGCCATGAATTTGAAGTATACAATGGTTGGAAATAATCGAATTCTACTCCCCTGTTGGCTATTTTTAGTCCCTTTTTAAAGAATAGGGATAAACTATACCTGTCCTCATTGAGCTTCTTGAAAGCGTCATATGCCCTGGAACTTGCCATGACTTTACGAATCAGATCTGCGTCATTGGTGGAGGGTTCATGGGAAATTGCCCCATCTTCTGAGTCTTCCAAGAATGAACTCAAGAATACGGCCGGGTCCATGGATTCTATAGCTCTTACACTCTCTATATCAATCTTCTCAGAGAATACGTATTTCTGATTTGGGGCTCTGGAGATAATTAACCGCTCCCCTGGGAACATCCTCTCCCATATGGGCTTGTCAAAGAGCCGCGCGTGTCCTGAATAACTCAGATCAGGCAACCTGTAATCAATATTTCCAACTGTCAGGGATTTAAATATTGGACCTTGAGAGACTTTATTTTGCTCTATCTTTCCAAGGGGCGCCCTATCTATCTCAGAGGCGATAACCGGACTAATAAATGGAGAATTCAATGCAAGGAATGTGACAATCAGGAACGCCGGCGGCCATAGGAATTTGAAAACAGGAGTCCTGCGTTCTGAGCGCGAAAACAGCATTAAAACCTCCGCTAACTGTCGAATTTAATTTGCCACACCCTAATTCAACAATGCTAAACAGCTCAACACCGCTTCAGCAAACAAAAAAACAGATAAATCATTCAAGAGGATCGTGCTGAAAGCTTCCTAATGTTCCTCTTTGCAAAGTTCAGCAGTGTTTCCTCCATCTCCTCTGACATTTCTTGATATTTAAGGTCAAATGGCCTTACCATTTCTTCAAATTTCTCACTTCCCACAAAATCAAAAAGCTGGTCTTCAGTAAAGGGGGCGCCCAGCTCCGACGCCACTAAATTTCTGATTTCCTTTATCGCACACAGGGTATCATCCGCTTGGATCTCACTTAGATATTCAGCCAGCTTATCAATATCTTTTTGGCTCATCCTGTCCCACAGCATGGATATTCCGGATGAGTATACTTCTAAAGACGCGCTGAACACGTTTCTGAAAAGCCTCTGTTCACGATTCACCATGTAAAGTTCATTGTTTATGTTGGCCAATGGATCATTGGACTCAAGGGCCTGGCCCACGGTCATTATCCCCAAGGGATTGTCCATGAAATCAGAGGCTGGTTCTAATATTTCACTGTTGTCGTCAACAATGGATTCCAGCTCATCGATCATTTCCTGAAAACCGAACCCACTACCATCGTCAAAGTCTTTCATTAATACTACCTTTTACGCAGGGTCAATCCAACTCGTCTACCATCTTTCATGGTTATGAGGCCTTCTACTATCCCCCGGCCTTTTATAACACCATTGAATTTATGTCCACTTGTATGTGTGGCAATCACCCTTCTTCCCTTTATATGGCCATTAAAATGGTACGTGCTGTTCTTTCCATGAAAGGGCCTCACTCTAGCTCGAATACCGATATTTTTTCCCTTCTGGAATACTTCCATGCTGACCCTGCCGCCTGGAATACTAGCTTGGTAAACTCCGACGAATTGTTTCACCTTGGACCTATTG